>JBKOYW010000120.1:0-5661 GCA_046744275.1 Actinomycetota bacterium | reverse complement strand
CGGCCGGAGCGGTGGCCGACGGGCTCGGCTGGCCGGGGATCGCCGCCCGGGTCGCGGTGCAGCTCCGGGCTCAGCCGCCGAAGCGGCGCCGGCGCAGGTCGTCGAGCTCGGCGACCAACTCAGGCGCCCGCCACGCCACGCACGGACCGTAGATCGCGATCCCGACCGCGACGAGCAGGAGCAGCCGCGGTGCGGGACCGAGGCCCGCGTCCACGAGGGTGGTCTTGGCCAGCAGCACCGCGCCGAGCATGATCGCCGCGGCCTGGAAGACCCCCGACAGGGACTTCGCGAACTCCCACAGCGACGCGTCGATCGTCCGGGCGGTCAGCCAGGTGTAGAACGGCTCGATGATCGTGCTCGAGATCGCGTAGGCGACCGCGACGCCGACGACGCCGAACGGCAGGCCGGCCACGAACGCGATCGCGCTGGCGACCAGCACGATCACCGAGTAGCGCAGCAGCGTGCGCGTGCGGTCGACGGCGCGCAGGATCGTGCCGTTGAGGCCCTGGAGCGACTGCAGCAGGCCGACCCACGCGAGCACCTGGAGCACTGGCACCGCCGAGTCCCACTTCGGACCGAGCACGACCGCGACGAACTCCTCGGCGACCGCGATCAGCCCGAGCATGGCGGGGATGGTGATCGCCCCCACGAGCCGGTTCGCGCGCAGCCACGCCGACTTCAGCCGCTCGCGCTGGTCCTGGATCCGCGACAGCGCCGGGAACATGACCTCCTGCAGCGGCAGCGAGATCTGGCTCATCGGCGTGATCATCACGTTGTAGGAGACGGCGTACGCACCGAGCGCGGCGGGGCCGAGGAATCGGCCGATCAGCAGGTTGTCGAGGTTGCGATTGGCGTAGAACAGCAGCCGGGAGCCGAGCACGTTGGCGCTGAAGCCGCCGAGGTCCCGGAGGCTCTTGCGCGAGTACTTGAAGTGCGGGCGCCACTTGCAGGCCGCCCAGACGAGGATCGTCGACACGGCGCCGATCGTGAGCTGCTGGAGGATGATCGCCCACGCCCCGTAGCCGCCGAGCGCGGCGGCGATGCCGACCCCGCCGCCGACCAGCGTCGCCCCCATGTCGCGCAGCTCGAGCGACCGGAAGTCCATGTCGCGCATGAGCAGCGCGGTCTGGGTCGAGGCGAGCGAGCCGACCACGAAGCCGAGCGACAGGACGGTGAGCAGCTCCTGGACCTTCGGCTCGCCGTAGAAGGAGGCGACCGGGCCCGAGATGGCGATGCCGATCGCCGTCAGCAGCGCGCCGGCGCCCACGCTCGTCCAGAAGACGGTCGAGCGGTCGGCCTCGGTCAGCGTCTTGCGCTGGATCAGCGCCTGGCCGAACGCGAGGTCGGAGAACACCAGCACGAGGCTCGAGAAGACGAGCACCATCGCGGCCAGGCCGTAGTCGTGCGGCGACAGCAGGTGGGCCAGGATCGCCGCCACGACGAGGCGCGACAGCTGGCCGAACACCGACGACGCGGCCTTCCATGCCACGCCCCGCACGACGCGTCCGTGCAGGCTGGGCGCGAGGGTCTCCGTGCTCACGACACCAAGCATGGCGTGCCCGCGGAACGACACCCCGCCAGCGCGGGGAGGACGACCCTGGCCATACGGCTAGGAAACCTGTCCACACGGCCTCCGGGGGCCAAATCCGCCTCTAGCATCGCCGTCATGGACTTGAGACGGCACCTGCAGGTCGTGTGGCGGTTCCGGCGCATCGCGGCGGGAGGCTTCGTGCTCGCCGTGGCCGTTGCGCTGCTCGCCTCCTTCCATGTGAGCACGTCGGGGCTGACCTGGCGCTCGGACCAGACGTTCACGAGCACCTCCACGCTCTTCGTCACGCAGACCGGCTTCCCGTGGGGCCGCGTGACGCTGCCCTCCGCCAGCCTCCAGCCGTCCGGCATCGCGGGCAACGAGGGCACCGAGGACTCGGAGTCCACCTCGCAGAAGCGCCGCGAGTACGGCGCGCCCGAGCGCTTCTCCGACCTTGCCGTCGTCTACTCCTACATCGCGCGCAGCGACCAGGTCCGCGGCCTCGTCGCGCCGCGTCCGAAGCCCGACCAGATCGTCATCACCCCGGTCACCAACCCCAGCACCGGCGCGAACCTGCCGCTGCTGCTGATGGAGACCCACGCGACCGACCAGGGCGTCGCGCAGAACCTCAACAAGGGCGTCATCTCGGCGCTGCGCAAGTATCTCGAAGAGGAGCAGGAGGCGAGCGACATCGCCGAGGACGAGCGCGTCCGCGTGCAGGTCCTGAACCCGCCGACCCCGGCCGGGGTCACCGAGGGCCGGACCTACATGGCCTCGGTCGTGGCCTTCATCATGGTCCTGGCCGCCACGCTCGCGATCATCTACCTGCTCGAGAACCTGCGCCTGAACCGGCCGGCGCGCGGCCGCGGCGACGTCGGCGACGGCCCCGGCTCGAACGGCCACGCCCCGCTCGATCCCAACCTCGACGGCCTCGCGCTCGACGAGGAGTGGGCTGAGACGCAGGTCTTCGAGGCGCCCTCCGCACGTAGGACCTGATGGGCGCCGTCCCGGCCCCGCGCCCGCGGCTGGGCAACGCCGGAGCGGCCGTCGGCATCACCGGAGCGGCCGCCGGCCTGCTCGGCACCGCCTACCTCGACATGGCGCCGGTGGTGGCGGCGGCGGGCCTGGCGGTCCTGCTGTGGGCGGCGGTCACGCACCGCTTCTTCCTGCGCTGGCGGACGATGCTGGTCGCGATCGTCCTCATCGTGCTGTTCGTGCCGATGGGCCGCTACGCGCTGCCCGGCGCGCTGCCGTTCCAGCTCGAGCCGTACCGCCTGCTCGTGGCGCTCGTGACCGTCGCCTGGATCGCGAGCATGCTCGTGCAGCGCGAGGCGCGCTATCTGCCGAGCGGGCTCGGCCTGCCGCTCGGGATCTTCGCCTCGTCGCTGCTGCTGTCGATCGGCGCGAACGCGGAGCGCATCCACGAGCAGCACCTCGAGCCCGAGGTGCTCAAAGCGTTCACGTTCTTCGCCTCGTTCCTGGTGATCCTGCTGCTGTTCAACGCGTTGATCAAGACGCGCCGCGACCTCGACGCCGTGCTCAAGGCGCTCGTCGCCTCCGGCGCGATCCTCGCAATCCTGACGGTGATCGAGAGCCGCACCTCATGGACGCCGTTCAACGACCTCGGCCGGGTACTGCCCTTCCTCGAGCTCGATTCGAATCAGATCCCCGACAATCTCGAGCAGCGCGGCTCGGACTATCGCGCGGTCGCGTCCGCCCAGCATCCGATCGCCCTCGGCGCCGTTCTCGCCATGCTGCTGCCGCTGGGGCTGTACCTCGGCCAGCGCTTCAAGAGCAAGATCTGGTGGATCGCCTCCGGCCTGATCGCGCTCGGCGTGCTCACGACCGTCGCCCGCACGGCGACGCTGATGCTGATGATCGAGGTGATCGCGCTCATCTGCATCAGACCGAAGCAGATGCTCAAGCTCTGGCCGCTGGCGCTGCCCGTGCTGGTGGTGGTCCACGTCGCCGTGCCCGGCACGCTCGGCTCGCTGCAGGAGTCGTTCTTCCCCGAGGAGGGCCTGATCGCCGAGCAGAGCCAGGGCGCCGGCACCTACGGCAGCGGCCGCGTGGCCGACCTCGGGCCCGGCATCGAGGAGTGGAAGCGCACGCCCTACTTCGGGCAGGGCGTCGGCACGCGCATCACCGAGCGCATCAACCCGAAGTGGAACTCCCCGATCCTCGACGACCAGTGGCTCGGCCAGCTGCTCGAGACCGGCGCGCTCGGCTTCCTGTCGCTGGTCTGGCTGTTCCGACGATCGGTGCGCCGGCTGTCGAAGGCCTCCAAGCGGGCGGACAGCGACCATGGCTGGCTGATGGCCGGCCTGGCCGCATCGATCGCGGCGTTCGCCATCGGCATGATCACGTACGACGCCTGGGGCTTCGCGCAGGTCGGGGTCATCGCCTTCCTGCTCATGGGCGTCGGCGCCGCCGCGGTCCGCCTGACGGACGAGCCGGACCCGCATGTGACGAACTAAACAAAGGTCCGATATTCACCTGTGAATCGGGGGATTACGGTCCCCGGCATGCGCCTTCGCCCCGTTGCCCTCGCCGCCGCCGCAACCGTGGCGGCGCTGCCGGCCGCTGCCGCCGCGTCCACGCCGTCCACCGTGGCCTTCGACCCGACTCGGGTCGCTTCGGTGTTCGAGGTCGGTGCGGCACCCGGCGATGTCGTGGTCGACCAGGATCTGCTCACGTTCGCGGTGTCGTTCGAGGACTTCGGCAACCCGCTCGTGGCCGGCTTCGGCTGCACGCCTCGCACGCCCGTGTTCTGCCCGTTCGGCGACGTGCGGGTGCTGCTCGACGACGACGCCGACCAGGCCCGGGTGTTCACGATCGGCGGTCGCGCCACCATCCTCGGCGGGGAGGGCGACGACGAGCTGCGGGCGTTCGCGATCCGCGAGCGGGTGCTCGCCGGCCCGGGTGACGACACCGTGTTCGTCCGGTCGCGCCAGGCCGACGTGCACGGCAACGGCAACACGGACGAGATCTACGCGGCCGAGGTGTTCGCCGATCTGTCCGGCGGCGGCGGCAACGACCTGCTGGTCTCCGACACGAACTTCGGCAACCTGACCGGCGGCGGCGGGTTCGACGTGCTGATCCGCGGCGGCAGCGCCGAGGCGGGCGCGATGAGCGGGGGCAACGACCCCGACATCATCGGCTTCGCGCCCGACTACGAGGGCTTCGGCGCGGCCTGGACGCTCGACGGCGGCGGCCTGTACGACTGGATCCACGGCTCGCCGGGCCCGGACACCGTCCTCGGCGGCGACGGCAATGATGAGATCTGGGTGTTCGGCGGCGACGCCGACACCGTCGACTGCGGGACCGGGTTCGACGAGGTCAACGTCGACGAGTCCGACGTGGTCACGAACTGCGAGCGCGTACGGCACAACGCCGGCCCGCCGGACCCGCGGTTCGAGCTGGCGCTCGCGCGCGCCGCGGATCTGAAGGCGCGGGCGAGCGCGCCCTGAGGCGCGTCGCCGCGCCCTGACGCGCGTGTCACGCTCCGAGCGCCTTTGCAAGCACGCGAAGCAGAAGCCTGGACCTGCTGGGCTGAGCGTGGCATTCGTTATCAATTCGTGGGGTGACGACGGCGACGGTGGCGCTCGAGGGGTCGCGGCGCCAGCGGCGCGGGCAGATCTACGTGGCGCTCGCCGCAGTCGCGTGGTCGAGCGCCGGCGTCCTCCAGCGCCAGCTCACACTCGACACGTCGACGCAGGTCATGGGCCGAGCCGCGTTCGCCGGCGCCGCGCTGCTGGCCTATGTCGCGATCGTCGAGCGCGGCCGGCTGGTGCAGGCGTTCAGGTCCGTCGGGGTTGCGGGCATCGCCGTGGCGCTGTGTGTCGCGACCGCCTCGGGCAGCTTCATCGCCGCGCTCAACCACACAAGCGTGGCACGCGTCCTGTTCATCCTGGCCATCGCCCCCGTGCTGGCAGCCCTGCTCGCCCGAGCGACCCTCGGCGAGCCGATCACGCGGCGCACCGTTCTGGCGATGGCGCTGGCGCTGGCGGGAGTCACGGTGATGCTCGGGGCCCCGGGCGAGGGCAGCCTGGCGGGCGACGGCCTCTCGTTCGTCGCGGCGCTCGCCTTCGCGGTGATGATCGTGATCACGCGCTGGCGCCACGACGTTTCGA
>JBKOYW010000194.1:0-5195 GCA_046744275.1 Actinomycetota bacterium | reverse complement strand
CCCTCGGGCTCGCTCACGCACAGGGCCGCGAGCTTGAGGTCGCCCGGCTCGCCGAAGCACTCGGGCGCCCATCGCAGGAGCTGCTTCGGCGTGGCGGCTTGGGCCATGGCCGAGAGCGCGAGCGCCGGCATCACGATGCTCAGCCCGATCCCCGCGCAGCCCCAGAACAGCTCCTCCATGAACAGCGGCAGCGAGAGGCCGGTGGGGTCGCCGATCAGGTCGCGGTAGAAGAGCGGGTTGTAGAAGCCTTCCTGCGCCGCGGCCTCGAGGATCTCCCACGGGAACTCCTCCTCGCGGTCGTGGTGGGAGGCGGCCGGCCGGATCACGTCGCGCGCGAACTCGTGCGTGCGCTCGACCAGCTCGCGGTGCGCGGGGGTCAGGGAGAAGCCGTAGCTCATCAGGAGCGCTCCACGATCGCGACGACGCCCTGGCCGCCGGCGGCGCAGATCGAGATCAGCGCGCGGCCGGAGCCGCGCTCGGCGAGCAGCTTGGCCACGGTGGCGAGGATCCGCCCGCCGGTGGCCGCGAACGGGTGCCCGGCCGCCAGCGAGCCGCCGGCCACGTTGAGCTTCGAGCGGTCGATCGCGCCCAGCGAGTCCTGCTCCCACGCCTTCAGCGTGCTCAGCACCTGCGCGGCGAACGCCTCATGGATCTCGTAGAGGTCGAAGTCCTGCAGCGCGAGCCCGGCGCGCTCGAGCATTCTCGGCACCGCGTGGACCGGCGCCATCAGCAGCCCCTCGTCGCCCGTGACGTAGTCGACCGCCGCGGTCTCGGAGTGCGTCAGGTGCGCGAGCACCGGAAGGCCCTTCGACGCCGCCCACTCGTCGCTCGCCAGCAGCACGAGCGCGGCGCCGTCCGACAGCGGTGTCGAGTTGCCCGCCGTCATCGTGTCGCCGAACACCGGCTTGAGCTTCGCCAGCTTGTCGGTGCTCGAGTCCGGCCGCAGGTTCTGGTCGCGTTCGAGCCCGAGATAGGGCGTGACGAGGTCGTCGAAGAAGCCGCGCTCGTAGGCGGCGGCGAGCGCCTGGTGGCTGGCCACCGTCAGCTCGTCCTGCTCCTCGCGGGTGATGCCCCAGCGCTCCGTGGTGATCGCTTGGTGCTCGCCCATCGACATGCCGGTCCGCGGCTCGGCGTTGCGCGGGATCTCCGGGACGATCTGGCCCGGCCGCAGGTGGCCGAGCAGCTTCAGTCGCCCCGGGATGCTGCGAGTCCGGTTGGCCTCAAGCAGCACCCGCCGCAAGTCTTCGTTGACGCCGATCGGCGCGTCGCTCGTCGTATCGACGCCGCCTGCGATCCCCCATTCGATCTGCCCGAGCGCGATCTTGCCGCCCACGGCGAGCGCCGCCTGCAGCCCGGTGTCGCACGCCATCTGGAGGTCGTAGGCCGGGGTCGAGTGGTCGAGCGCCGAGCCCAGCACGCACTCACGCGTGAGGTTGAAGTCGCGGCTGTGCTTGAGCACGGCGCCGGCGACGACCTCGCCGGCCCGCTCGCCCTGGAGCCCGAAGCGCGCCACGAGCCCGTCCAGCGCGGTGGTGAGCATGTCCTGGTTGGAGGCCTCGGCGTACGGGCCGTTGGATCGGGCGAACGGGATCCGGTTGCCACCGAGGACGGCGATCGATTCAGGCATTGAGCCGAACGTTCCCGTTCATTTGAGATTTCAATCGGGTAGCCGGTCACACATGGCCGATCGATACCAGCAGTTCGCCGGCTCGCCGCCGGGCCGCTTCATGGTCCGCCGACTGGGGCTGCCGCAGCCGTCCCCGCTGGTGCGCGGGCCCGCGCTGCTGGAGGGGCCGGTGCTGCTCGGCGGCGCCACGGCGCGCCAGGAGCTGCTCGAGCGGATCGGGTTCGAGATCCGGCTCGACGCCGAGCGCTACGCGGCGCTGATCTTCGACGCCTCGCGCATCGAGCGAACCGGCGACCTGCGCGAGGTCTACGACTTCTTCCATCCCGCGATCCGCGACCTGGCGCCGAGCGGCCGGCTGATCGTCATCGGGACCGGCGAGGGCGTCGCCCAGCGCGCGCTCGAGGGGTTCGTGCGCTCGGCCGCCAAGGAGGTCCGCCACGGCGCGACCGCGCAGCTCGTGTACGCGGCGCAGGACGCCGAGCTGGAGTCGACGCTCCGGTTCCTGCTGTCCGGCCGCTCCGCGTACGTGTCCGGCCAGGTGGTCCGGGTCGCGGCCGCGGTGCCCGACGCGCCGGACGACTGGGAGCGGCCGCTCGCGGGCAAGGTCGCGGTCGTCACCGGCGCCTCGCGCGGGATCGGCGCCGCGATCGCCGAGGTGCTCGCGCGCGACGGCGCGCACGTGGTGTGCGCCGACGTCCCCGCGCAGGGCGAGGACCTCGCGGCTGTCGCCAACAGCGTCGGCGGCACGGCGCTCCAGGTCGACGTCACCTCCGACCGGGCGCCCGAGACGCTGGCCGGGCGCGGCGCCGACATCGTCATCCACAACGCCGGGATCACGCGCGACAGGACGCTCGCGCGCATGAGCGAGGACGAGTGGGACTCGGTGCTCGCCGTGAACCTCGAGAGCATCGAGCGCATCAACGACGCGCTGCTCGAGGCCGGAGACGTGCGCCGGATCGTCTGCGTCTCGTCGGTCAGCGGCATCGCCGGCAACCGCGGCCAGGCCAACTACGCGACCAGCAAGGCGGGCGTGATCGGCGTCGTCGACGCGCTCGCTCCCGCGCTCGCCAAGCGCAAGGGCACGATCAACGCCGTCGCTCCCGGATTCATCGAGACGCGGATGACGGCGGCGATGCCGCTCGCGACGCGCGAGGCCGGGCGGCGGATGAACTCGCTCGCCCAAGGCGGCCTGCCGGTCGACGTGGCGGAGACGGTGGCATGGCTGGCGTCGCCGGGGTCGGCGGGCGTGAACGGGAACGTCGTCCGCGTCTGCGGCCAGAGCCTGATCGGCGCATGAGGGCCGCGCGGATCGCCGTCCACTCCCTGCGGCGCCCGAGCGAGCTTCCCGACCGGGAGCTCACCCGCAGCGTCGAGGTCGACCGCGCGCATCTCGCCGCCTACGACCGGGTGTGCGGCTTCCGGCTGCGCGACGAGCTGCCTGCCACGTATCCGCACGTGCTCGCGTTCCAGCTGGCCATGGACCTGCTGACGGGAGCGTTCCCGTTCTCGCCGCTCGGGCTCGTCCACGTCGCCAACCGGATCGAGCAGCGACGCCCGCTGCGCGCCGGCGAGCGGCTCGACCTGCGCGTGTGGGCCGCCGACCTGCGCCCGCACGATCGCGGTACGCAGTTCGACATGTTCGCCGAGGCATGTGTGGACGGCGAGGCCGTCTGGCACGACCGCAGCACGTATCTGCACCGCGAGGGCGGCGGCGGAGGCGGCGGTCGCGACGGCGACGAGCCGCCGGTCGCCGGCGCGATCTGGCGCGTTCCCGGAGACATCGGGCGGCGCTACGCGAGCGTGTCGGGCGATTCCAACCCGATCCACCTCCACGGCCTCGCCGCCAAGGCACTCGGCCAGCCGGGCGCGATCGCCCACGGCATGTGGACCAAGGCGCGCTGCCTGGCGGCACTCGAGGGCACGCTGCCGGACGCCTACGCGGTCGAGGTGCGCTTCAAGGTGCCGCTCCGCATCCCCGGCACGGCGGCGTTCACGGTGAACGATGGCCGCTTCGAGGTGTGGGCGGGCGACAAGCCGCACCTGGAGGGGACCGTCATCCGATGAGGTCGTCGACCTCGGCGCGGTAGAGCAGCGCCGGATCGACGTTCATCGAGGCGAAGTGGCCCTCGAGCTCGAGGGCGAGCAGCCCGTGCAGGCGCGTCCAGCATGCGATGCCGCGGCGCAGCACCGGCGGCGGGTACGTGCTGCCGCCCCACGCCTTGAGCTGCGCGCTCAGGCGGGCGGCCGGCCCGGGGAGGGAAGGGAGGCCGGCGAGCGCATCGAGGAAGACGTCCATGCTGCGCTGGGCGGCCGGGACGACGCGCTCGGGCGCGAGCGCGCCCGAGCCGATCGGTGTCCCGAACACCAGCCAGGTCGTCGCGGCTTGCGAAGTAGCGGTAGACCGCGGGGCCCGGGCCTGCCGAGCTGGACCGCGTGCGCGAACTCGGCGCGGAGCCGATCGACTACCGGAGCGAGGACGTGCCGGCGCGCGTGCGCGAGCTCGCGCCGGACGGCGTGGCCGCCGTGTTCGACCACGTCGGCGGTTCCGGCATCGTCGACTCGTGGCGCATGCTCGCCCGCGGTGGCACGCTCGTCTCCTACGGCACCGCCTCGACGCGCGACGTGCCCGGCAACCCGCGCATGCCGGTGCTGAAGCTCCTGGGGAGGCTGACGGCGTGGAACGTCCTGCCCAACGGCCGGCGCGCCACATTCTTCAACCTGTGGGCGGGCCGCCGCCTGCGGCCGGCGCGCTACCGGGCGCAGCTGCGCGAGGACCTCGGCTCCGTGCTCGAGCTGCTGGCCGCGGGCGCGATCACGCCGCAAATCGCCCGCCGCTTCCCGCTCACCGACGCCGCCGCCGCGCTGCGCTACGCGGAGGCGGGCGGCATCGCCGGCAAGGTGATCCTGGAGCCCGGAGGCGGCCGCTAGCCGAGGCCGCGGTCGCGGATCTCCTCGCGCGCCGCGTCGGTCTTCTCCAGCGCCTCGATCCCCAGCTTGCGCTTGACCGCGGGCACGCGGTCGAACTGGATGTCGCGGTAGTCGACGATCTCGAAGCGGTTGCCCCACGGGTCGAGGAAGTCGAGTCGGCGTCCGGGCATGATGCGCAGCCCTTCGCGCTCGACCGCCTCGCGCACGGCCTGCTTGTCGTCGACCACGAGCCCGAAGTGGCGGCCGTCGTCGGGACCCTGCCGGCGGCCCTCGGCGAGGGCGAGGAACTGGTCGCCCATGTCGATGAACGCCATCCGCCCGGCGCGGCCGCGCAGCTCGAACGAGAACAGGCGGCTGTAGAGCTCGAGCGCGGCCTCGACGTCGCCGACCTCGAGCGCGACATGGTTGATGCCGACGAGGCGGGCCATCCCTGCACGGTACCGTCCGCCCATGGTTCTCGACGGGCTCGAGCACCCGATCGTGCAGGCGCCGATGGGCGGCGGCCCGTCGACGCCCGCGCTCGCCGCCGCGGTCGCCGAGGCGGGCGGGCTCGGGTTCCTGGCCGCCGGCTACAGGCCGGTCGACGCGGTGCGCGCCGACATCGACGGGCTGCGAGCCCTGACCGGCCGGCCGTTCGGCG
>JBKOYW010000407.1:0-12745 GCA_046744275.1 Actinomycetota bacterium | reverse complement strand
CATCCAACCCGTCGGTCATGGTCGCCGCCGGGTTGCTGGCGAAGAGGGCGGTGGCGCGTGGGCTGAGGACCAAGCCGTGGGTCAAGACCTCCCTCGCGCCCGGCTCCCGGGTCGTCACGGACTACCTGGCCGAGGCCGGCTTGGTGGAGCCACTCGAGGCGCTCGGCTACCACCTCGTGGGCTACGGGTGCACCACCTGCATCGGCAACTCGGGTCCCCTCCTCGATGGCGTATCGGACGCCGTCGGCCAGTCCGACCTGGCCGTGTGCGCCGTGCTGTCGGGGAACCGGAACTTCGAGGGACGCATCCACCCCGATGTCCGCATGAACTACCTGGCCTCACCGCCGCTGGTCGTCGCCTACGCCCTCGCCGGAACCCTCGACACCGACCTGTCCCACGAGCCGCTCGGCGTGGGCACCGACGGCCAGCCCGTCTTCCTGCTCGACATCTGGCCGACCGCGGCCGAAGTGGCCAAGGCCGTCCGCGCGGCTATCCGCTCGGACATGTTCCGCCAGAGCTACGAGGACGCGTTCACCGGCGACGAGAACTGGCGCAGCCTCGACATCGCGACGGGGACCTCCTTCCGCTGGCAGCCCTCGTCGAGCTACATACGCCGGCCCCCCTTCTTCGAGGGCATGGGCCGCGACCCCGAGCCGGTCCGCGACATCGTGGGCGCTCGGGTCCTCGCAGTGCTCGGCGACAGCATCACCACCGACCACATCTCGCCTGCGGGCTCCATCAAGCCCGACAGCCCGGCAGGCCGCTACCTGAGCGGGCTCGACCTGGCGCCGTCGGACTTCAACTCCTATGGCGCCCGACGCGGCAACCACGAGGTGATGGTGCGGGGCACCTTCGCCAACGTCCGGCTCCGGAACCGTCTCGCGCCCGGCACCGAGGGCGCATACACCTTGCACGTGCCCGACGGCGAGCCCGTGTCGATCTACGAGGCTGCTCTCCGCTACCGCGACGAGGGTGTCCCGCTCGTGGTGCTGGCGGGCGCAGACTACGGCGCCGGGTCGTCACGGGATTGGGCGGCCAAGGGCACGTTGCTGCTCGGCGTCAAGGCCGTGCTGGCCCAGAGCTTCGAGCGCATCCACCGCTCCAATCTCGTCGACATGGGTGTCCTGCCGCTCCAGTTCGTCGACGGCGACTCCGTCGAGACCCTCGGCCTCACCGGTCACGAGGTCTATGAGATCCGTGGACTCGCGGCGCTCGGATCGGGCGAGGTCCCGGAGCGGCTGACGGTTCGGGCGGACGACATCGAATTCTCCGTGCGCCCCCGCATCGACACCACGCACGAAGCCGCCTACTACCGCCACCGCGGGATCCTCACCTACGTGCTGCGACAACTCGTGGGTCAGCCCACATGACCGCGACATGACCACGACTGGCTCGGTCGGTCTCGCGGGGTTGCGCGCCGCAGACGCGCTCGCTCGCCTCGCTGCCGAGGGCCCCAACGTGCTGCCCTCCCCGCGGCCGCCGCCGGCATGGCGTCAGCTCGCTGTGCAGATGGGCCACTTCTTCGCGCTCATGCTGTGGGCTGCCGGAGTGCTCGCGTTCGTCGCCGGGATGCCCCAGCTGGGTGGTGCGATCTTCGTGGTCGTCGTCGTGAACGGCGTGTTCGCCTTCGTGCAGGAAAGCCGAGCCCAGCACGCCGCGGCCCGCCTGCGCGACCTCCTCCCGCGCCGAGCCCTCGTACTCCGAGACGGGCTGCCGGTCGAGATCGACGCTGCCGACCTCGTCTCAGACGACCTTGTCCTGCTCGCCGCTGGTTGATCGCGTGTCGGCGGACCTGCGCGTGACCGAATCGCACGCCCTCTTCATGGACACGTCGCTCCTCACCGGCGAGAGCGTCCCGGTCGCAGCCACAGAGGCCGACGCGCTCCCCGCGGGTTCGTTCGTGGTCGAGGGTGAAGGGCGAGCCGTGGTGGAGGCCACCGGTGCACGAACGCGTCTGGCGGCCAACGCGCAGCTGACGCAGGTCGGGCACCGGCCCCGCAGTCCGCTCGCCCTCGAGCAACGAGATGGCGGTGGTCGAGGTGTGGACGCCAGCGGGCACGGCCCACATCGTCGGTAGCGGCTACGACCCCACGTCGGCGCTCGTCGCCGATGAAACGGTCCTGCCTTCCCTCGCCCAGCTGGCTCGCGTCGCAGTGCGCTGCTCGACCGGCCGGGCCGTGCAGCGCAACGGCCGATGGGTCGCCCAGGGCGACCCGATGGAGGCGGCGATCGACACGCTCGCTCGCAGGCTCGACATCGACGTCGCCTCCGACGAAGCCGCCAACCCCGCCCTCCGCCGCTATCCCTTCGACCCGCGGCGCCGTCGCATGTCCCTCGTCGTCGGCGACGAGCTGTTCGTCAAGGGCGCGCCGGACGCGCTGCTCGCCCGCTGCAATGACACCGCTGCCGCCCGAGACGTGCTGGACGCGATGGCAGCCCGCGGGCTGCGGGTGCTGGCCGTCGCCACCCGGCCCGCGTCGGAGATCGCTGACGACGCAAGTCCCGACGCCGTCGAAGACCATTTGGAACTCCTCGGTCTCCTTGGACTCGAGGACCCACCCCGCCCGAGCGCGGCGGACGCGATCGCCGCGTGCCGGCGTGCCGGCATCCGGGTCGCGATGGTGACCGGCGACCACCCGGCGACGGCGCGGGCGATCGCGGCCGAGGTGGGGTTGTCGGATCGTGCGGGCATCGTGCTGGAAGGCAAGGACTTGCCGGAAGACGAGCAGGTGCTCGGCGCGCTGCTCGACCGCGACGGCCTCCTGCTGGCGCGGGTGGCGCCTGAGGACAAGCTCCGCATCGCCCGGGCCTTGCAGGCGAGGGGCCACGTCGTGGCAATGACCGGCGACGGCGTGAACGACGGGCCCGCGCTGCGGGCTGCGGACATCGGGATCGCCATGGGCCGATCCGGGACCGACTCGCCCGCGAGGCCGCCGACCTGGTGCTGCTCGACGATGACTTCGCCACCATCGTCGTCGCCGTCGAACAGGGCCGTGCCACGTTCTCGAACGTCCACCGGTTTCTGACCTACCACCTCACCGACAACGTCGCCGAGCTCACGCCGTTCGCGATCTGGGCCCTCTCCGGCGGACGGTTCCCGCTCGCGTTGGGCGTGCTCCAGATCCTCGCTCTCGACATCGGGACTGACCTCCTGCCGGCCCTGGCGCTCGGCGCCGAACGGCCGAACACCCGAGCACTCGCCCAACCGCCGATGAGCGCCACCTCATCGACGGCGCGCTGCTGCGCCGCGTGTTCGGAGTGCTCGGCCCCACCGAAGCCGTGATGTCGATGACCGCCTTCCTCGTCGCCCTGGTCGCTGCCGGCTGGCGACCCGGCCAGAGCTTCCCGACCGACAACGTCCTCCTGGCGGCCTCCGGGGCCGCTTTCGCCGCGGTGGTCATCGGCTAGGCCGCCAACGCCTTCGCCTGTCGCAGCGCCACCCGCTCGGCGCGCGCCTTGGGCTGGACCGGGAACCGGCTCCTACTCGTCGCCGTCGGCATCGAGCTGGTTGTCCTGGCTGGGTTCCTCTTGATCGCCCCGGTGGCCTCGCTCCTCGACCACCGACCGCCCCCGGTCGCCGGTCTCGGCGTCGCGCTGCTTACCGCACCGGCCGTGCTGGGCGCCGACGCCCTTCACAAACGAGCACGTGCCCGACGGCGCCGTGTGAGGGCTCTTGAGTGAGCGCACCTGGCCAGCTCGATCGAGGTTCAGCCGCTGAGCGTCAAGTACCTGACCGTCCACTATGACCGTGGCTCCGTGCTGCGTTTTGTCGTTCACGACTTCCTGAGTCGTCGTTCGATGTCGAGCATGCCGGGAGGTTCGAATCCCGCCGAGCGCATGAGGGCGAAATCGTGGAGCGCGATCGCGGCGGCGGCAACGCCCTTTCCGGGGTCGTGGTGGTCGGCGATCGCCGCGTAGGCGTGGATCGCGCGCTCGACCTCACCGAGAAGCAGGTGCGCGTGCGCGATGTTGACCCGGTGAACCAGGTTCGTCGGCTCGTCGCGGCTCGCTCGTTCGCTGATGGCGAGCGCCTCGTCCGCGCGGCCGGTGTAGAGGCAAAGCTCGGCAAAGTACGACGCCGACCCTGGGTAGGTGGGATCGAGGACGGCCGCCGCCTCATAGTCGGCGAGTGATTCGTCGTAGCGACCGATCAGGATGGAGATCGCGCCGCGTTCGAACAACGGTCGAGCGGCGCCGGGCCGTAGTTCGTGGGCGTGGGTGAAGTCGGCGATCGCCTCGTCGTAGGCGCCGAGGAGTCGGTGGCAACGGCCTCGGCCGAGGTGAGCGGAGTAGTCCTCCCGTGTGGCGGCGAGGGAGTCGTCGAACATCGTCAGCGCGTCTGCAAACTCACCCGCTCGGTAGAGCTCCCAGCCACGAGCGGTGTTGCTGTCGGCGAACAACAGCTTGTCTGGCCCAGAGGAGCTGGACACGTCAGGGCATCTGACGCAGATCGGGCGGCGGACCCGGCGGTACCGGCGCCACCCGCGCTCGGGCGTCGACGGCGATGGCGCCTTTGGGTGAGACGATGAGCGGGTTGATGTCGAGCTCGGCCAGGGCGGGCACATCTCCGGCCAGCCGCGCGACTCGCTGGAGGACGTCCTCGAGAGCACTCGCGTCGACCGGTGGCGCGCCTCGGTAGCCGAACAACAACGGTGAGGCCCGCAGCGAGCGCACCAGCTCGGCGGCATCCAGGTCGGTGACGGGAAGGACGCGGAAGGACCTGTCGCCCAGGAGCTCGGTGGCGATGCCGCCCATGCCCAACATCAGGAGCGGCCCGAACAGGGGGTGATGGACCACACCGACGATGGTCTCGATACCGGGTGCCGCCATCTGTTGCACGGTTCCGCCTGTCATCGGTTCGCCGATGTGGTCGGCCATGGACCGGTAGGCGTCCGCCACCTCGTCCTCAGAGCGCAAGCCAAGGCGAACACCGCCCACGTCAGACTTGTGCACCACGTCAGGGCCGGCTGCCTTGAGTGCTACCGGGAACCCGAGCTTCGCAGCGGCACGAGCGGCCTGATCGGCGTTGGCGACCGAGGCGCTGGCAACGGTGCGCACGCCGGCGGCGGCGAGAAGCGCATCAAGCTCCTGAGACGGCAGCCAGCCTCCCTCCGACGAGCGTGCAAGAAAGGCGTCAATCACGGACCTTGCGCGCTCGGCGTCGAACCCTTCCAGGTCGGGTACGGCGCCGGGCGGCCGCGCCCGCCAGCTGGCATAGCTCGCGGCGCGGGCCAGAGCCAGGGCGGCCGGCTCGGGTGACGAGAACGCGGGCACGTCTGCACCGCCACCGTCGCCACGTTTTCCTCGAAGGAGCGGTGACAGGCCGGGCCAGGCCAGGAAGCAGCCGAGCAGCGGCTTGTCGGTGGTCGCGGAGCACCGTCGGAGCACGTCGGCGATGCGCGGCGGCGAGGCCGCAAAGGTGGGGGTGCAGATGACGATCGCCGAATCGACGGCTTCGTCGGCGAGCACGATCGTGAGCGCCTGCTCGTAGACGTCAGGGGTCGCCGACGCCACCAGGTCCACGGGGTTGGAGACTGCGGCGTTCGGGTCGACCACGGCACGCAACGCTGCCTGGGTGGTGGCCGACAGCTCGCGCACCTCGAGCCCGGCGCCGGCACAGGCGTCGGTGGCAAGGATTCCCGGCCCTCCCGAATTGCCCACGATGGCGACGCGGTGTCCACGCGGCAGTGGCTGGGAGCTCAGCACGAGAGCCATGTCGAACAGCTCGTCGAGGGTGTCGACCCGGATGACGCCGGTCTGGCGGAACAGGGCGTCGACCGCGATGTCCGGGCTTGCCATCGCGGCGGTGTGAGACGAGGCGGCGCGTACGCCGGCGGCTGATCGGCCGCTCTTGACAGCGACGATCGGCTTGCGGCGCGACACCCGCCGGGCGATGCGGGCGAACTTTTGGGGGTTGCCGAAGGACTCCAGGTACAGCAGCACCACGTCGGTGCCGGGGTCTTCCTCCCAGTACTGGAGGAGGTCGTTGCCGCTGACATCGGCCTTGTTGCCGACCGAAACGAAGCTGGACACGCCGAGCCCGATGCGGGCGGACCGCTCCAGGATGGCGATGCCGAGGGCGCCCGACTGGGACTGCATGGCGATCCGGCCGGCCGCGGGGGCATAGGGCGAGAAGGTGGCATCGAGGCCGATCGCGGTGTTGACCACACCGACACAGTTCGGACCGACAAGTCGCATGCCGTTGCGGCGAGCCAGATCGCGCAGCTCGGCCTGGGCCGCGACCTCTCCGACCTCGCCGAACCCGGCGCTCAGCACCACGAGCCCCGCCACGCCCTTCGCAGCGCACTGTTTCACAACTTCGAGCACGGCGTCGGCGGGAACCGCGACGACGGCCAAGTCGACGGCGCCAGGGACGTCGAGCACGGTCGGGTACGCCTTCACGCTGGCGACGTGCTCGGCACCAGGATTGACCGGATACACGGGCCCGGCGAACCCGCCGGCCAGCAGGTTGCGGAGCACCTGATGCCCGACAGTGTCAGGGTTCCGGCTGGCGCCGATCACCGCCACCGACCTCGGGGTGAGGACGCGGGCCACCGATGCCGCCTCGGCCCGGTGCTCCCGCTCCTCGACCGCCGCCCGGGCCCGGTCGGTGGGTTCGATCAGCAGTTCGACGTGCACCACGCCGCCCTCGATGCGGGTCCGTTCCGCGAACCCGGCACTCCGGAGCACTCCGAGCATGTGGCGGTTGTGGGCCATGGTCTGGGCGACGAAGCGGGTGATTCCCCGCTCTCGGGCAGTGGCCGCCAGATGCTCAAGCAGGACGGTGCCGATTCCCCGACCCTGGTGCTCGTCGCTGACGACAAACGCCGCCTCGGCTGAGTCGGTGCCGCGCTCACGGTCGTAGCGGGCGACACCCACGAACCGGTCGCCCAGTTCTGCCACCAGCGCTACCCGGGTGTGGTGGTCGAGATGGGTGAACCGTTCGACCTCCCCGGCACTCAGCGTCGGCTTGGGGGAGAAGAACCGCAGGAACACTGTCTCGTCTGACAGGCCGGCGTGGAAGGCCACGAGGCGATCACCGTCCTCGGGGCCGAGCGGCCGCACATGGACGGTGCCGCCGTCGGCGAGGACCACGTCGCATTCCCAGTACGCCGGAGCGGCGCCGGGAGTGGAGATCATCGTTGTGTCAATCATGGAGGGCCTTCCCTCTGGTCGGATGTCCAGCCGCCGTCCACTACCGGGCCTTCGGTGCGCGCTGCTTGGCGTCGAGGCGGACGCAGCAGTTGCCGTCCGACGGCGCCACCCGCGCCGCCAGCACATCGTCGCCCACGGCGTCGGCCATCCCGCACAACAGGTCGCGGTTCATGCCGCACACGAGCTCGCGCTGTTCGTCGACGAGGGCGTGGAAGGGGCAGTTGGCAAGCACGATCTCGTTGCCATGCTTGTGGGGCTCGTAGCCCTGCTCGCCGAGCACGCCGAGGGCGGCGTCGACGAGGGCGCGGCGGCTCGGCCGTTTCCCTGCTTCCTCTCGCGCCCGTTCGCCAAGCTCGCGGCCGCGCGCGGTAGAGACCCGGGTCAGGGCCTTACCGACGGGGGTGCCGGTGTGGGTGGCTTCGTTGATTGCGGCGGCGAGGAGTCCTGCGGCGAGGTCGTACTGGCGGGCCGGGAGGCTCACCGAGATCTCGCCCTCGGCGCGCCGGTAGAGCTTCGCCGGTCGTCCCGCGCCGGGCCCCTGACGTCCGGTCAGTCGACGGAACTCGGTGGCGAGCAGCCCGTCGGCCACGAGCCGGTCGAGGTGGAACGTGGCGACCGACCTCGCCATCCCCATTGCCGCGGCTGCCTCGTCCTTGCTGACAGCGTCCCCGCGGTTGACGACGAACCGGTACAGGGCGCGCCGCTGCGGCTCGGCCAGCGACGCCACACCGGCGACCCGTTCCTCGAAATCGGAGTCAGCCATGGTCGAGATCTCTCCTTCGGTCGTCACGCATCGAGACGCCGGACGAAAGCGAGCCGCGCGGCGACGTCGGGCCAGTTGACCACCTGCCACACGGCATCGAAAGAGTCGCCTCTGGCGTTGAGGCATTGCAGGTAGTAGGCGTGCTCCCAGGCGTCGATGGCGAGCAGCGGGATCGTCTCCTGCCCATGGTTGCCCTGGTGGTCGTACACCTGCTGTACCACGATGCGGCCGGCGACCGGCTCCCACGAGCAAGCGCCCATCCCGGTCCCTGGACCGTGGGCGCGGACTGAGACATCTGCTTGCGGAACACGTCAACGCTGCCGAAGGTGGCGCCGAGCTCGTCGGCGAGCTCGCCGCCGGGGTCACCGCTGCCTCGGGTCAGGTTCGTCCAGAACAGCGAGTGCAGGACGGGGCCGGACAGGTGGAAGGCCAGGTCCTTCTGGAGCATCGTCAGGGTGGCGAAGTCCTCAGCAGCGCCGGCCGCGGCGAGGCGCTCGAGGGCCTGGCTGGCGCCCGTCACGTAGCCGGCGTGGTGGCGGCTCTGGTGCAGCTCCATGAGCCTGCCGCTGGTGTGCGGCTTGAGCGCGCCGTAGCCGGAGGCCAGGTCGGGTATCTGGTAGGTCTCGTTCACTGGTTCCTCGTTGTTGGCCAGGATGTCGGGACTGCGGTTGTGAGCTCGGCCAGGCGGGCCAGCGCGCCCAGTCCGCGCGAGACGTACCCGTCGGGCAGCACGAGGGTCGGGGTGACCGGCCGGGGGAGCGCGTCGTATTCGTCTTGCCACCGGCGGGCGATGGCGACGTCTCGGCCATCCGCGTTTAGTCGGCGGAGCTCGGCGGAGTTGCCGAGGTTGCGGCCTTCAGCCCACACGGCGGCGAAGAGCCGCCTGCGGAGCCGGTTTGCGTCGCCGCCGGCGGCCGCCAACGCGGCGGAGGCGAGGGCGGTGTTCGAACGGACCGGTGGCACTACCAGGTGAATGCGCAGGTCGTGCTCGCTCAGCTCGAGGATCGTGGCGATCTCTGCCGCGAGCGCGGCGGCGGTGTCACCGTCAACGGGTTCGCCAGCGGCGGGGATCGTGGTGTCGTGTTGGATCGCACGCCAATCGATCTGGCGGCCGCCGCGCGCGAGCAGGACGTCAGCCCTGGCGCTGGCCAGTGCCGAGAACGGACAGTTGAAGTCGCCGTAGATCGTCAGGGCCACAACCGGACACCTCTCTAAATCAGGACAGACTTGACGATACTGCGATTCTAGCGTAGCGTCAAGGTCAGTTGCCGATAGAACGAGAGGTCCACATGACCGCCACCACCGTCCGACCGATCCAAGAGTCTCGCATCCACGCACCGGAACGACCGGCCAGGTTCCAGGACCCGGCATACCAGGCGTTCTGGCTGCTGCGGATCGCCTTCGTGGTGGCCCCGATCCTGTTCGGCCTCGACAAGTTCGCCCACGTCCTCGTCGACTGGGACAAGTACCTGGCACCGGAGTTCACCGACCTGTTCAACGCACAGGCCCACACCCTCATGTACGGCGTCGGCGCGATCGAGATCGTCGCCGGACTCGTGGTCGCGCTCCGTCCCCGCTTCGGCGGCTACCTGGTCGCCGCCTGGCTGGCCGGGATCATCACGAACCTGCTGTTGATCGGCGACTACTACGACGTCGCCCTGCGCGACTTCGGTCTCCTGCTCGCCGCCCTCACCCTCGCCCGCCTGGCCACCGCGTTCCCCGCCCGCCGGGGGGTGTGAGCGCCACGATGAAGCGGGTCCACGTGCAACCGAAGCGACGCTTCCCGAGGACCGTCCTGCCGATCTCCGCCGGCCTGGTGGCCCTAGCGCTGCTGTGGTGGACGTTGGCCGTGCCCGCTCTGGTGAAGTATCCGACCGACCTCGACGTGACCCCGCGCTACGAAGGCCTGTTCACCCTGTTCGTCGACCCGGAGACGGCGACGCCGCTCGCGACACCCGTTGAGATGCCCCTCGACATCGAACGACACATCCGGTCGCTCGGCGACGAGAGTGGCGCGTCGCGTGTCGTGGTCGAGGAGACCATCACGCAGCGGGCGGGCGACTTCGTCGACGCCACCCAGACGAACGTCTACGTGATGGACAGGCGAACGCTGCAGAACGTGGCCGATGACAGGGCCTACGCGTTCGAGCCCTCGAACGTCGTCGACCGGTCGAGTGCGTACCGGTTGAACCTCCCGTTCGGCACGTCGTCGGCTTCGACGTACGACATCTACAAGAACGAGACTGGCACGACCTACGAGATGCGCGCCTACACGACCACGCCGACCACCGACGAGGCCGGTCTGCACGTGCTCAACTTCGCCGGGTCGGCCACCGAGATGCCCCTCGACGATGCGTACCTGGCGGAGCTTCGCAGGGTCGTGCCGCTGCCGACCTCGATGACGCTCGAGCAGCTGAAGCCGCAGCTCCTTGCAGCCGGTCTCGACGTCGACGCCGTACTCGCCGCGGTCGGCCCGGTGATCTCCCCGGACGACCTCGCCACGCTCGCGCAGATAGCGGCGCAGCCGATCCCCCTGCAGTACGTCCTGTCCTTCGAAGGAACGGCAGCAGTGGAGACGACGACCGGCGCCGAGGTCGACGTCGGCGCCATCGAATGGGTGGGTGCTAGGCCCGTTCTCGCCGACGTAGCCATGCTTCAAGCCGTTCTGACCCACTACCCGAACGTTCCCGAGGCCGTTGTCGCCGTAGAGGCGCTCACGACGCTGAGCTCGGCGCCGGCCGTCAAGCTGTTCGAGTACCAGTACGAGCAGACGCCGGCCTCGGTCGCCGACATCGCCGACGAGGTGAAGTCGATGCGGAGCCAGATCCGACTCGCCAAGGTGTACGTCCCGTTTGGACTGTTGGGTGCTGCGGTCCTGAGCTTGCTGGTCGGCGCCTTCGCGTACACACGCCGTCGCGATCCGACAATCGACCTGCGCATCCCGGCCCCTGCCGCCAAACCGGCACCCGAACGGCAACCGATGTCGAGCGGAGCCCCCCGGTGAGCTCGGGAACCAACGAGGAGATGCGAACCATGCGCGAAGCCACCGGTCCGGCCATCGAGCCGCTTCCTGTCACCGCTCACCTCCTGCAGCCGGTCATCGAACGCGCCGCGAACGATCCCGGCTGGGCGGTTGCCGCCTACCGCGACGGCGACCGCTACGTCGACGTGACGGCGAGCGAGTTCCTGGCACGCGTCCGCCGGCTCGCCAAAGGGCTCATTGGGAGCGGCGTGCAGGCGGGCGATCGGGTCGCGCTGATGTCGCACACGCGCCTCGAGTGGTTGCTCGTCGACTACGCGATCCTGGCCGCAGGTGGAGTAACCGTCCCCGCATACGAGACGTCATCCGCCGAGCAGCTGCGGTGGATCCTCAGTGACAGTGAGGCCGTCGCGGTGGTCCTCGAAACAGCTGAGATGGCCGAGATGTATTCGAGCAACGCCCACCACGCATCGGCCTGCGTCACATCGTTCGTGATCGACGAGGGGGGTCTCGACGACCTGGCGCTCCGAGGCAACCGCATTCACGACACCGCGCTGGACCAGCGCATCGCCGCGCTCACGACAGATCGGCTGGCAACGATCGTCTACACCTCGGGCACCACCGGACGGCCCAAGGGCTGTGCCATCACGCACGGCAACCTCAGAACGAACGTGCTGCAAAACCTCGACGCGGTGCGATCGATGCTCAGGCCGGAAGAGGTCAGCCTCGTGTTCCTGCCGCTCGCGCACACACTGACCAAGATCATCGCTCTCGTCGGAACTGAGTGGGGCATCAAGCTGGCGTTCGCCACCGACGTCGCGCACCTCCAGGAGGAGTTGGCGTTGGTGAGACCCACGATGGTCGTCGCGGTGCCACGGGTGTTCGAGAAGGTCTACAACGGCGCGCAGCACAAGGCCCACGCCGAGGGTCACGGCCGGATCTTCGACAAGTCGGTCGACGTCGCCATCCGCTGGTCGAAGAACCACGCCACCGGACAGAGCCACCCAATCACCCGTCTCGCGCACGCTGCGCTGGAGCGGTTGGTGTACCGCAAGCTTCAGGCGGTCTTCGGCGGGCGCATGCGCTTCGCCTTCAGCGGCGGCGGCCCCCTCGGCGAGCGTCTCACCCACTTCTTCAACGGCATCGGGGTGAGGATCTTCGAGGGCTACGGCCTGACCGAGACCAGCCCGACATTGAGCGTCAACCGCGCCGACGCGTGGAAGCCAGGCACGGTCGGCACACCCCTCGCCGCAACGTCGATCCGCATCGCGGAGGACGGCGAGATCTGCGCTAAGGGCCCGCAGGTGTTCGACGGGTACTGGCACAACGAGGCCGCCACCGCAGCGACGTTCGACGACGACGGATGGTTCCTCACTGGCGACATTGGAGCTCTCGACGAGGACGGCTTCCTGCGGATCACCGGCCGCAAGAAGGAGATCATCGTCACGGCCGCCGGCAAGAACGTGGCCCCAACACCGCTCGAGGATCGCCTGCGCGGGCACCCTCTCATCAGCCAAGCAGTCGTCGTGGGCGATGCCCGACCGTTCATCGCTGCGCTGATCACCCTCGAGCCCGAGGCCGTGACCGAGTGGGCCACCGACCACGGTCTTGGCGACCCGCCATTCGCCGAGCTGGTAGAGAACTCCGACCTTCGGGCGGTCATCCAGTCCGCAGTGGACGACGCAAATCGGTCCGTGTCGCGGGCCGAATCGATCCGCGAGTTCGCACTGCTGCCCGAGAGCCTCACCATCGATAGCGGCGAGCTCACGCCGACGCTCAAGGTTCGTCGCGCCGTCGTGGAAACTCGCTACGCCAACGTCATCGAGCGGTTGTACGGCGGCCAAACG
>JBKOYW010000145.1:0-5028 GCA_046744275.1 Actinomycetota bacterium | reverse complement strand
CCTTGACGCCGTTGATCTCCTCGCCGACCTTGCTGCGATCGAAGTCGAAGATCGCCACGACGCGGAAGCCGTGGTCGGCGAAGATGTCGGACGACGCGATCGCGCGCCCGAGGTGCCCGGCGCCGAACAGCGCGATGTTGTGCTGGC
The DNA here is from genome assembly GCA_046744275.1 of Actinomycetota bacterium. Lineage (GTDB taxonomy): Bacteria > Actinomycetota > Thermoleophilia > Solirubrobacterales > Solirubrobacteraceae > DASSUW01. Next base: position 4,881 of record JBKOYW010000145.1, on the reverse strand, counting down.
CGCTCGTGCGCAGGATCTTGCGGATCTGGGAGACGAGCGAGTCGACGTTGTAGCCGACGCCGCGCTTGCCGAACTTGCCGAAGCCCGACAGGTCGCGCCGGATCTGCGTGGAGTTCACGTGCGTGTACTCGGACAGCTCCTGGGAGGAGATCGTCTCCTTGCCCATCTTGCGCGCCTGCGTGAGCACCTGTAGGTAGCGCGACAGGCGCGCCGCGACGCCGAGCGACAGCCGGTCGGACAGCGGTCCGATGGCCGCATCTCCCTGTCCCTGCCCTTGCCCGCGAGTCGCGACGTCGCCGAAGCTCATCCGGGCAGACGATAGAGCCTGGCCTCCAGCGCCGCCTCGTCGACGAAGAAGTCGAAGAGCTCCTCGTCGCCGAGCGCGACGACGGGGATCCGCTCGAGGTAGCGGCGATGCAGATCGTCGTCGCTCGTGATGTCCACCTCACGCAGGGAGAACGTTGTCCGCGTGCGGACGCGCTCGAGCGCGTCACGCGCGTCGTCGCACAGGTGGCAGCCGGGACGGCTATAGAGCGTGATGGTGGGCGGTGGCGTAGGCGTCGAGGTCGAGATAGTCGGGGAAACTCACCGGATCGGCGAACCGCGCCGCCGATCCGATCATCGCGGCGTTGTCGGTGCACAGCTCCGGCGGCGGGATGTGGACGGGGACGCCGAGCGCCTTGGCGCGTTCGCGCAGCAGGCGGTTGGCGGCCACGCCGCCGCCGATCGCGAGCCGCGGCTCGGCCTCGTCGGCGAGCGCCCGCTCGACGCGGGCGATCAGCGCCTCGACGATGGCGTGCTCGTAGCTCGCCGCGAGGTCGGCGGCGCGGCGCTCGGTCTCCTGCTCGCCGAGGTCGCGCACCTTGTACAGCAGCGCCGTCTTGAGGCCGGCGAAGCTGAAGTCGAGGCCGGTTACGCGGGCCGCGGTCGGGAAGTCGAACGCGGTTCGATCCCCGGCGGCAGCGAGCTTCGACAACGCGGGCCCGCCGGGGTAGCCGAGGCCGAGCAGCCGGGCGCCCTTGTCGAAGGCCTCACCGGCGGCGTCGTCGAGCGTCTGGCCGATCAGGTCGTAGCCGCGATGGCTCGTGACTCTGGTGAGCAGCGTGTGGCCGCCGGAGGCGATCAGGCACACGAACGGCGGCTCGATCGGCTCGGGCTCGAGGAAGTTGGCGGCGACGTGGCCCTCGAGGTGGTCGACGGCGGCGAGCGGGAGCCTGCGGGCGGCGGCGAGCGCCTTCGCGGTCGCGACGCCGACCAGCAGCGCACCGACCAGCCCCGGGCCCTGGGTGACGGCGACGAGCGCGACGTCGTCGAGCGTGGCGGCGGCGCGGTCGAGCGCGTCGTCCACGACGGCGTTGACGAGCTCGAGGTGGTGACGCGAGGCGATCTCCGGCACGACGCCGCCGAAGCGGTCGTGCACGCCCTGCGAGGAGACGACGTTCGAGCGGATCTCGCCGGCGGCGGTGACGACGGCGGCGCAGGTGTCGTCGCAGGACGTCTCGAGGGCGAGGATCACGTGCCCGAGGCCTCGGGCGAGGGACCGGCGCCACGCACGTCGTACAGCGTGCCGCGCAGCGTCCCCGGCGTGCGCCACATGATCACCGCGTCCTCGCCGTTGTCGGCGTAGTAGCGGCGGCGGACGCCGGCCGAGCGGAACCCGAACCGCTCATAGAGCGCGATCGCGCCCTCGTTGGAGCGTCGCACCTCGAGCGTGAGCTGGCCGTCGGGCCCGACGCGCTCGAGCAGCGCCCCGATCAGCGCGGTCGCGATGCCGCGCCGCCGCCGGTCGGGGTCGACCGCGACGTTCATCAGGTGCCAGACCGCGTCGTAGCGCGAGCACACCAGGTAGCCCGTCAGCTCGCTCTCGACCTCAGCGGCCAGGCAGACGCCGGAGGGCTTGGAGAGCTCGAGCACGAACATCGCCAGCGACCACGGCGTCGTGAAGGCGCGGCGCTCGATCGCCACGACCTGCGGGAGGTCGGCGTAGGTGAGGCGCCGGATCTCGACGGCGGCGGCGGGCGGGGCGGTCACTGCTGGCGGGGCTTGGCGTCCGGCTCGCGGCGGTAGTCCGGGAGCAGGGCGTCGCGGTCGGCAGGCTCCGCGCTCGCGCCCAGCCGGCAGATCTGCACGGCGCTGACGCGATGGAGCGGAGATTCGTCGACCGGGACGACCGCCCCGGCCCGTTCGAGCTCCTCCCGAAAGCGTACCGCCCCGTCGCCGACGGCCATCGAGCCGCGCACGAGCCGCCCGGCGAGCGCGTCCGGTGTCAGCGCCACGGGCTCGAACCCGCCCGGCGAGGCGGCGAATACCTCGCCGCGGCGGGCGTCGATGACCGCGACGACGGCGCCGTCGTGGTCCGCCCCCGCCGCGAGCGCCGCCAGGCTCGAAACTCCGACCAGCGGCAGGTCGCAGGCCTGGGCGAGCGCGCGGGCCGTGGCGATGCCGATCCGCAGGCCGGTGAAGCCGCCGGGCCCGACGCCGACCGCGATCCGCTCCACCGCGTCCCAGCCCGCGTCCTCGAGCACCCCCTCGACGAGCCTCAGCAACCGGCTCGCGTGCGTCGGGCGCTCGCCGGGCTGCGGGTCGTCGCGTCGCTCGACCGCAGGCGGCCACAGCGCGACGGCCGTCACCGCGGTGGCGGTGTCGATCCCGAGGATCACGCGACCTCGATCCTGCGCTCGTCGCCGCCCGCGTGGGCGAGGTCGACGCGATGGGTCACGCGCTCGGGCGGCCATGCGCCCGGGCCGTGCTCCGGCCACTCGACGAAGACGATCGCGTCGGGCGCGAAGAACGGCTCGAGCAGCCCCGGGTCCTCGTCGCCCATGCCGGCGAGGCGATAGAGGTCGAGATGGGAGACCGGCCCGGTCGCGCCGTCGTAGGCGTGGCCGACGACGAAGGTCGGGCTCGTCACCGGTCCCGTGACGCCGAGCGCCCGCAGCGCGCCGCGCACGAACGTCGTCTTCCCGGCTCCGAGCTCGCCCGAGACGAGCACTACGTTACCCGGCCTCAGGGCCGCCGCCAGCTCGGCGCCTGCCCGCTCCGTCGCGTCGGGCCCGGTGGTCGACACGGAACGGCTCACGGCGTGTCGAAGCGTAGTCCGATCCGTAACCACAGGCCTTTTGCGGCGTAAAGGGCCAGAGCGTCTCCACCGATGAAACCAGTGATGATCCGTCTCCTCAGCCTCAGCCTCCTCCTGACCCTGGCCTTCGCCGTCCCCGCGAGCGCCAAGGCGCCGATCATCGGGATCGGCGATCAGAACCCGTCCATGTTCAGCTCCCCCGCCTTCCAGAAGCTGGGCGTCGGGCACAGCCGCCTGGCGCTGGCCTGGGACTGGTACCGCGATCCGCACACGGTCGCCGTGACCGACCAGTGGATGGCCGCCGCCCAGGCGAACGGCGTGCAGCCGCTGGTCGCCTTCAACCGCAACTGGCGGTCGAACGGTCATCGCAAGCTGCCGTCGATGAGCCTGTACCGCAAGAGCTTCCGCCTCGTCCGCGAGCGCTACCCGTTCGTGACCGACTTCTCCGCCTGGAACGAGGCCAATCACCCGACGCAGCCGACGTCGACGAAGCCGAAGATGGCGGCGCGCTACTACGAGGCGATGCGCAAGGACTGCCGCTCCTGCACGATCGTGGCGGCCGACGTGCTCGACAGCCCGGACATGGTCGCGTGGGTCAAGAAGTTCAGGCGCTACGCGCCGAGCGCCCGGATCTGGGGCCTGCACAACTACAAGGACGCCAACGACGCTCGCGGCACGACCAAACTCCTGCTGAAGGCTGTGCGCGGCCAGGTGTGGCTGACCGAGACCGGCGGCATCCTGCGCCTGAAGCCCGCCGACGGCAGCCGCGGCGGCCGCAAGAGCACCAAGTCCCAGCAGGCCCGCGCGGTCAAGCGCGTTTACAAGATCGCAAAGTCCAACCGGCGGATCGCGCGCGTGTACTTCTACGAGTGGGTCAAGAAGAAGGGCAACCGCTGGGACTCGGCGTTCGTGGAGACCAACGGCAAGCTCCGGCCCGCGTACCACGCGCTCAAGCGCGGCCTGCGCGTCAGCGGCGGCGCGGCGATCGCTCGCTGACGCGGACGCGGAGCGCGACTCCGCCGGCCAGCAGCAGCGTCCCGCCGAGCGCGAGCAGGTCGGCGTCCGCTCCGGTCCGCGGGAGCTGCTCGGCGGCCGGCGCCTGAGCTGCGGCCGCGGGCGCCGGCTCCTGCGCCGCAGGTGCCGGCTCCTGCGACGAGGTGGACGTGTCCGGCGCCGGAGTCTCCTCGGGCTCCTGGGTGTCCTGCGAGCCACCCTGCTCCTGCTCGTCCTCGAACGGGTCGGAGTATTGCTCGTCCCCTGCGCCCTGCGCCCAGGCTGACGAGGGCAGCCCGAGCGCGACGGCGGCCAGCCCGCAGGCGAGCGCCTGTCGTCTGCGTCCCATCCGCGGGCACGATAGCGACCGGACTTGCGGTACGGTCGCGGCTTGCGACGCCAGCCGGCCTTCGACACGGACACCGCCACGGCCGCCGGCTTGGCCGGCGCACAGCTGGCGGCCAACGGCATCGCCGTGATCTTCACCGTCATCCTCGCGCGGCTGCTCGGGCGCGAGGACTACGGCGCCCTGGCGGCGCTCATCTCGACGTTCCTGATCGTGTCGGTGCCGGGCTACGCGCTCCAGGTGGCCGCCGCGCGCGCCGCAGCCACCGGCCAGATCGGTCTTGTCCACGAGTTGCGCGGCACAGTCGACCGCTGGACCCGGCGGGTGCTGATCGCGACCGCCGGCGCCGCCGTGATCGGGGTGCTGCTTCGCGACCCGCTGGCGCAGCTGATCGGCGTAGACGCGCCGTGGGCAGCGGCGGCGGTGCTCCCGACCGGCGGCCTATGGCTGCTGCTCTCCATCC
>JBKOYW010000100.1:0-4085 GCA_046744275.1 Actinomycetota bacterium | reverse complement strand
GCGCACGGGGGCGCGCGGCTCGCCCGCGGCCGTCGTGTGGTCGCGGCCACGCCGCCTGTGGATCGTCCTCGCGGTGCCCGAGTGCTGCGCCGTCGGCTCGACCACTGTCGTCGCTGTCGACCCGATCGCCGAGCAGGTCGTTGCGCGCCGCCGGCTGGCGGGCGGCCTGGTTCGAGTCGCGGGGTCGCCGGAGGGGCCGGTGCTGCTGCTCGCGCCGCCGGCCATAATCGGCCCGGCGAGGCTTGTGACCGTCGACGCCGCCGGCGGGGTCGAGCAACTGCCGCTCGACGGCGTGTCGGCGGGCGCGATGCCGACGGAGCGGGTGCCATCGGTCGAACGCGTGCGCACGCCTGCGCTGGCGTTCGATCCGGGTCGGCGGCGCGCGTACGTGGTGTCCTCGCGCCCGGAAGCCGTTGAGATCGACCTGCGACGCCGGCGCGTGACCGATCACCGGCTCGTGGCCCGGGCGTCGCTCCTGGATCGGCTGCGGGACCTGCTGGAGCCCCCCGCTGCCGCGGCCGGTGCTCAAGTGGGGGTCGTACGCCGAGCCGCGTGGATTGGTGAGGGACGCATCGCGCTCACGGGCTATGACGCCGACGTCGTCTGGCGCCCGCACGGAGCCGTCGAGGCGGAGCGCCGCCCGGCGGGCCTGCATGTCATCGACACGCGTGACTGGAGCGTTCGCACGCTCGACGAGCGGGCCTCCGACTTCGTCGCCGCGGCAGGACTGCTGTTGACCAGCGGACCGGGAGGCCGTGGGCTGGCCGCGTACTCGCCGGAGGGGCGCGACACCTTTCACGTGCTCGGTGATCGGCATGTCGAGGTCGTCGCGACCGCGGGATCACTCGCGTATGTGCGCACGCCGCCCGAGCCGGCGCTGCAGGTGGTCGACGTCACGCGCGGGCGTGTGATCGGCACCAGCGCACCGGGGCGCGCCACGCTGCTGCTCGAGCGCGTTGCAGCCGGCTGGGAGTAATCGCCCGCGCACCACCGCGAACGTCCACGTGCAGCCCGACCGCGGATCGCCTGAACGACGTGATCGACGGTGTGCTCGCCTGACGCCGGACGGCTCGGCCCCCCTCAGCCACTGCCGCTTCGCGTGACACGCGCAAGCGCGTAGGACTCTTCACGTTTCACTTTCCTCGCCTTCTTCGCCTCCGTATCCCTCGAACGGCTCCGTCAGCAGGCGAGCCTTGTGAGGTCCGTACTCGAAGAGGTGAACGACGCGGATGGTGGAATCGGTGCGCTCGACGCGGGTCTCGACCAGCGTCAGCTCTTCGGCATCGCCGAGTCCGAGTTGGTTAAGCCGCTCGGCCTCGGCCCGGCAGACATCGCCCGGGGTGGGGCGGCTCGCCGGATAGGCATCCTCATGGTGCCGAACCAGGGCCTGCCAGTACTCGTCTCCCGCCCGCTCCACGGCTTCGCGGACTTGTGCCCTGGTGTAGGCCATGTCAGCTCCTTTCTCGGGCCTCGCCAGGAGTGTCCCAGACGCCTCAACGCCGCGTCCGCACATAGACATTGCCGCTACTATCAGTCGGAACCCTTAGTCAAATGGCTGTAACAGTCACGCAGCTGCGCAGCTTCCTGGCCGTCGTCCGCACCGGCTCGGTGACCGCGGCCGCGGAGGAGCTCGTCGTGTCCCAGCCGTCCGTGTCGGCCGCCGTCTCCGCGCTCACTCGCGAGCTGGGGGTCGAGCTGACCGAGCGCGTAGGCCGCAACGTGCGCCCGAGCCCCGCGGGCAAGGTGTTCGCGTCGTACGCGGCCGACGTCGTCGGCCTGCTCGATCAGGGCGCACGCGCCGCGCGCGAGGCTGCGGACAGCGCTGTCACCGAGCTGCGGATCGGCGCGGTGACCACCGCCGGCGAGCACATCGCGCCGCAGCTCATGCAGGCGTTTGCAACACGCCATCCGGAAGTAACGCTCAGCGTGGACGTGGGCAACCGCGAGCGCGTCTTCGAGCGGCTGCGCACGCATCGGTCGGACATCGCGATCGGGGGCCGGCCGCCCGACGACGGCATCTTGGGCGAGCGCTTCCTCGACAACCCGATTGTCGTCATCACGGCGCCGGACGACCCGCTCGCGACGGGCCGCCGGGTGCGCGTCGAGGAGCTCGGATCGCGCCCGTGGTTGCTGCGCGAGGAGGGCTCGGGTACGCGCTCGATGACCGAGGAGTTTCTCGCCGGCCACGATCTGCATCCACCGATCCGCACCCTCGGCTCCAACGGCGCGATCAAGCAGGCCGCCCGCGCGGGTCTCGGGGTCTCACTGCAGTCGCGGTTGGCGACGCATCTCGAGGTCGAGCTGGGACTGCTCGGGACGATCGACGTCGACGTGCCGCTGCCGCGCCGGCACTGGTATGTGATCCGCCCGGCGCACGGCCCGGTGCGGCCGGCGGTCGAGCAGTTCCTCAGCTTCGTGCACAGCGGCGAGGCGAAGGTCGCCGTCGAGCGCGGCCTTACCCTGAATCCACCGATCCCCGCGGCATCCACGGGTCATCGGTGGATCCAGGGTCACGACGCCACGCGCTCGAGCTCCTGACGGCCCAGCGCCACCGCGGCCCGGCCCGTGACGAGGTGGTAGAGGATGAGCAGCTGCACGAGCGCCAGCGACTCCGAGCGGTGAAGGTCCATCCCGATCGTGTACTCGCCCAGGCGCTGGCTGCGCAGGTGGGTGGCGAAGTGCAGCCGGTCCCAGATCGCCTCCTCGATCTCGGCCGCGCGCTCGGCCTCGATGTCGCCTGGGATGCGCACGCAGCGCTCCGCGCCGCGCTCGCTCATCGTGATGCCGCGCGCGCCGTTGCCGATGAAGGGGGAAAGGTCCGGATGCGGGAGGCCGTCGCGGAGGATCAGCTCGGCGTCGAGGCGGTCGGGGTCGTTGCTGTCACCGGGTATGAACGACACGACCATGTCCGCGTAGCGCTCCTGCGGGCGGATGAAGGCGGCGGAGTCGGGCTCGCGGCGATCGAGCTCGGCCAGCACCTCGTCGGTCGTGTAGCCGCGCCGGGAGCAGTCGCGCTGCACCTTCCACTTGCGCCGTAGGTCCTCGGGGGGCGCGAGGAAGACGCGCACGTCGTAGCAGTCGCGCATCTGAAGCGTGTGGTAGCCGAGCAGACCCTCGACGATCGCGAAGCCGTGGGGCTCGATGTAGACCGGCGGCGCGAAGGTGCCGTCGGCGTGGCGGTAGACCGGCTTCAGGATCGCCTCGCCGTTGCGCAGATGGCGCAGGTCCTGCGCCATGACGTCGAGGTAGTTGCAGTCGGGATGTAGTGGCGTGATGCCCAGCTCGGCGCGCTGCTTTCGGTCGTAGCGGTGGTAATCGTCGGTGCAGGCGTGGGTCACCGCGTGCTCGCCCAGGACGCGCACGAGGCCCCTCGTGATGGTGGTCTTTCCGGCCGCCGAGTCGCCGACGACGCCGAGGATGATCGGCCGCGGCATCGTCAGCTGCTCCGGAAGATGCTGCTGGCGTAGATGTCGTCCGCCTCGATGGTCATCAACTCGTCGTGCCCGGGTGGCTCGTCGCTGTTGAAGAGGCGGCTGGCGTGGCGCAGCCGGGCACGGTCGATCGCATTGCGGGTGCTTCGCCCGTGCGCGAAGTGCGGCATCCGCATGCGACGCTCGAGGTATTCGCGGAACGCCTGCTCCGCGGCCGGCGAGAGGCGGTAGTCCTGACGCTCGAGCATGCGTTGCGCGATCTCCATCAGCTCTGCGGGCACATAGTCGGGAAAGTCGATGTGGTGCGTGACCCGCGAGGCCATGCCGGGATTGGACGCGAAGAACTCGTCCATGCGGTCCTTGTAGCCGGCAAGGATCACGACCAGCCGGTCGCGGTCGTTCTCCATGACCTGCAGGAGGATCTCGATCGCCTCCTGGCCGTAGTCCCGCTCGTTCTCGGGCCGGTGCAGGTAGTAGGCCTCGTCGATGAACAGCACGCCGCCGTACGCGCGTTTGAGCACGTCCTTGGTCTTGGGCGCCGTGTGCCCGACGTACTGCCCCACGAGGTCCTCGCGGGTGACCGACACCAGGTGCCCCTTCTCGACGTAGCCGAGCCGGTGCAGGATCTCCGCCATCCGCAGCGCGACGGTCGTC
>JBKOYW010000034.1:0-8196 GCA_046744275.1 Actinomycetota bacterium | reverse complement strand
GCGCTGCTGCGGGCCGACGGGCGGCTGCTCGACGTTACCGACGCCCCGCTGACCTCGGCCGGGCTCGACCGCCACGAGGTGATCGACCACCTGCTGTGGCAGACGCCCTGGTGCCGGCATTCCGAGGACGTGCAGGCCGACCTCCGGCGCGCCGTGGAGCTTGCCGCCGACGGCCGCTTCGCGCGGTTCGACGTCGAGCTGATGATGGGCAGCGGCGGCACCGTGCCGGAGACCGTGGACCTCGTCCTGCGGCCGCTGCGGGGCGCCGACGGCCGCGTGGCGTTCATCGTCGCCGAGGGCCGCCAGGTCTCGGATCGCAAGCGCGCGGAGGAGCGGATCGCCCGCCAGAACGCCGAGCTTTCGGTCCTCACCGACCGCCTCGCCCGCATCCACCACTTCCGCGAGCGCCTGCTTGCCGAGCTCTCGCACGACCTGCGGGCGCCGCTCCAGATCGTGCTCACGCGCGCCGAGCGGCTGCGCCGCCACCCGCGTGAGGACGCCATCGAGACCGAGACCCAGGGCATCCGGCTCGCCGCGCTCGATGCGCTCGAGCAGGTCGACGCGATGCTCGAGCAGGTCCGCCGCGACCACGGTGAGGCGCGCCTGGCGCTGGTCGACGACGACCTCGCCGCGTCCGTGCGGACGGTCGCCGAGCAGTTCGGGGCGCTGGCGTCCGAGCGCGGCATCCAGCTCGTCGTGGAGGCGCCGGACGAGCTCACCGCGCGCTTCGACCCGGAGCGCATCAGCCGCGTCGTCTCCAACCTGCTCGCCAACTCCCTGCGCTTCGCGCCCGCCGGCGGCGTGGCGCGCTGCTCGCTCGTCACCGAGGGCGAGATGGCGGTGATCGAGGTTGCCGACAGCGGCATCGGCGTGCCGTCGGAGCAGCGCGAGGTCCTGTTCGAGCGTTTCCGCACGGCCGACAACGGCAAGGGCCGCTCCGGCACCGGGCTCGGGCTGGCGATAGTCAAGGAGTTCGTGGCGCTGCACGGCGGCACGGTCGAGGCCGGCGAGGCGCCCGAGGGCGGCGCGCTGTTCACCGTGCGCCTGCCGCGCCAGCCGGCGTTGTCGGAGCCCGCCCCGCTGCGCCTCTCGCAGCAGCTCGCCGCCGCCCGCCGCGCCCGCTACGTCAAGGAGCATCTGGAGGCCGAGCTGGCCGGCCGAGCGCCCGTAGCGTTGGCGGAGCTCGACCTGCCGTCCGTGCTGCTCGTCGACCGCGACCCCGGCCGCACGACGCCGCTCGCGGATGCCCTGGAAGGGCGCGCGGGGGTCTTCACGGCCGTCGAGGCGACCGAGGCGCTGCGGATCGCGACCGACCTGCAGCCGGACATGGTCGTGATCGGCCGGCTCGAGGGCGAGGGCACGGCCACCGCCCTCCTGGACCGCATGTCGCGCGAGTGGCGGCTCGCCGGCGTGCTGCGCGTCGCGCTCGTCGAGCGCGGCGGCGACCAGGCCGTACGCACCCAGCTCCAGGAGGCGGGCGCGCAGGACTTCATCGCCGAGCCGCTCGCCCGCGAGGAGCTGCGGGCTCGCTTCGGCCTGTTGCTCGAGCACGCGGCGCTGCGGCGGCGCGCTCACGCGGCCGAGGCCGAGTTGCGCCGCCTGCGTGGCGGGGTTACTTCGGGCTGACGGCGACGCCGGCGAGACGACGCCGCCGGCGAACACACCTACTCGACCGTGACGGTCTTGGCCAGGTTGCGCGGCTGGTCCACGTTCAACCCGCGCAGCCGGGCGATCCGGTAGGCCAGCATCTGGAGCGGGATCACCGCGAGCAGCGGTTGGAGCATCCAGTCAGCCTCGGGCACTCGCAGAACCGCGTCGGAGTGCGGCACCACCGCGTCGCCGCCGACCGCGATCACCGCGGCGCCGCGAGCCCGGACCTCCTGCATGTTGGAGATCACCTTCTCGAGCACCGGCGAGTCGGTGGCGACCACGACGACCGGCGTGCCCTCGTCGAGCAGCGCGATCGGCCCGTGCTTCATCTCCCCCGCCGCGTATGCGTCGGTGGCCGTGTAGGAGATCTCCTTGAGCTTGAGCGCGCCCTCCAGGCACACCGGCAGCCCAGCGTGCCGGCCGAGGTAGAGGAAGAACTGCGCGTCCTTGAAGCGCTCGGCCACGCGGTCGATGTGCTCGGAGCCGGCGTCGAGCATCTCCGCGATCGCGTGCGGGAGGCGCTTGATCTGCGACACCAGCTCGCGCCGCCGCTCGGCCGCCATCTCTCCGCGCACCTCGGCCATCCGCAGCGCCAGCAGGTACATCGCGGCGACCTGCGCGGTGAACGTCTTGGTGGCGGCGACCGAGATCTCCAGGCCGGAGCGTGTGAACAGCACGCCGTCGGCGTCGCGCGTGGCCTGCGAGCCCATGATGTTGGTCACCGCCAGCACGTTCGCGCCGCGCGACCGGGCGAGCCGCATCGCGGCCAGCGTGTCGGCCGTCTCGCCCGACTGCGTGATGCCGATGACGAGGTCGCCGGGCCCGACGATCGGGTTGCGGTAGCGGTACTCGGACGCGATGTCCATCTCGACCGGCACCCGCGCCCACTCCTCGATCGCGTAGCGGCCGACGAGGCCCGCGTGGTAGGAGGTGCCGCAAGCCACGATCACGATCCGGCGGCAGCCGCGCAGCAGCTCGTCGTCGAGCTCGGGCAGGTCGACCCCGTCCGGGCGCGCCGTGCGGTCGGCGATCGTCTCGGCCACGGCGTCGGCCTGCTCGTGGATCTCCTTGAGCATGAACGTCTCGTAGCCGCCCTTCTCGGCCTCCTGGGCGTCCCAGTCGATCGTCTCGATCGGACGCTCGACGGGCTCGCCGGCGGCCGTCAGGAACTCCACGCCGCCGGGGCGGACGACGACGATCTCGTCGTCCTCGATGTACTGGACCCGGCGCGTGTGGGCGAGGAAGGCGGGGATCCCGGACGCGAGGAACTGCTCGCCGTCGCCGCGGCCGACGATCAGCGGGCACTCCTTGCGGGCGCCGACGATCACGCCGGGCTCGTCGGCGGCGATAGCCACGAGGGCGTAATGGCCGCGCAGGCGGTTGTAGGCGAGGCGGACGGCCTCGGTGAGATCGCCGGTCTCGTCGAGTTCACGCGCGATCAGGTGCGCCATGACCTCGACGTCGGTCTCCGACGTGAACTCGGCGCCTTCGGCCAGGAGCTCCTGCTTGAGCTCCATGTAGTTCTCGACGATGCCGTTGACCACGATGTGCACGCGGTTGTCGGAGTCGAAGTGCGGGTGCGCGTTCTCCTCCGACACGCGGCCGTGCGTGGCCCAGCGGGTGTGGCCGATGCCGGTGGTGGCCGGCGGCGCGGCGACGGCGACGACGCCGCCCCAGCCGCCCTCCGGCGCCTCGTCGACGGCGGCGCGCAGCGCGCTCAGATTGCCGACGGCGCGGACCGAGTCCAGGCGGCCGTCACTCTGCATCGAGATCCCCGCGGAGTCATACCCGCGGTACTCGAGCTTCTGAAGTCCGGCGAGCAGGACCTCCTGCACCGGGCGCTGTCCGACGTAGCCGACGATGCCGCACATAAGCCCGGCCTCCTTTCGCAGCTGAGATTGGTCCTACCCCGTGAACGGGTCGCCATTCTAAACGCGGTGTGTTGGTCCTCGGTGAGGACTGGACGTCCGCTCAGGTCAGCTCTACCTCGACCAGCGCGACGAGGCGGGAGCAAACGCTTTCCGCCTCCTCGGCCGTCGGGGCCTCGACCATCACGCGCACGAGGGGCTCGGTGCCGCTCGGGCGCAGGAGCACCCGGCCGCGCCCCTCGAGCGCAGCGGACTCGCGCTCGACCGCCTCGTGCACGGTCGCGGCGCCCTCGAGCGCGCCGCGGTCGCGGACGCGCACGTTGACGAGCTTCTGCGGGAGCTTCTCCATCGCGTGGCGGTCGCGCAGGTCGCGGCCCTCGAGCGCCTCCATCGCCAGCAGCGCGGCCGCGATGCCGTCGCCCGAAGGCACGAAGCCCATGTCGATGATGTGGCCGGACTGCTCGCCGCCGAGCGCCCAGCCGCGCTCGCGCAGCGCCTCGAGGACGTAGCGATCGCCGACGCTGGTGGTGGCGACCTCGATGCGGGCCTCGCGCATCGCGGCGTGGAACCCGTAGTTGGTCATCACCGTCACCGCGACGCCGTCGACGTCCAGGTGCTTTGCGGCCAGCGCGATCAGCTCGTCGCCGTCGACGACCTCGCCCGTGCGGTCGACGGCCAGGACGCGGTCGCCGTCGCCGTCGAACGCGAAGCCGGCGTCGTGGTCGCCGGCGGCCATCGCCTCGCGCAGGGCGTCGAGGTGGGTGGAGCCGCAGCCGGCGTTGATGTTGCGGCCGTCGGGCGCGGCAGCGATCACGTCGACGTGCGCGCCGAGGCGCCGGAAGATCTCCGGGCCGGCCTCGTACGTGGCGCCGTTGGCGCAGTCCAGCAGGACCCGGCGGCCGGTCAGGTCGAGGTCGGCGAAGCGCTCGTGCAGGGCGCGCAGGTAGTCCTCCAAGGCGCCGTGGAAGCGCCGCACGCGACCGATCCGAGGTGCCGGCACCGGCGCCGCCATCCGCGCCTCGATCTCGGCCTCGGTGGCGTCGGAGAGCTTGAAACCGTCGCCGCCGAAGAACTTGATGCCGTTGTCCTCGTACGGGTTGTGAGACGCCGACAGCACGGCCGCGAGGTCGAAGCCGTAGCGGCCGATCAGCAGGGGCGCGCCGGGGGTCGGCAGGATGCCGCCCAGCAGCGCCTCGCCGCCGGCAGCAGCGATGCCCGCCGCCACCGCGGCCTCGAGCATCTCCCCGCTCTCGCGCGTGTCGCGGATGACCAGCACGCGCGCGGGATCGTCGCCCTGGATGCGGCTGGTGGCCGCGCGCGCGAGCGCAAGCGCAAGCTCGGCGGAGAGGAACTCCCCCGCGACGCCGCGGACGCCGTCGGTCCCGAAAAGCTTGCGGCTGGCGTTCGTGGCCGTGGCCACTAACGCTTCGAGAACTGCGGCCGCTTGCGGGCCTTCTTGAGACCGGCCTTCTTGCGCTCCTTCACGCGCGCGTCGCGCGTGAGGAAGCCGCGGCGCTTGAGCTCGGACCGCAGGTTCGGGTCGGCCTCGATCAACGCGCGGGAGATACCGTGGCGCAGCGCGCCGGCCTGGGCGGACACGCCACCGCCGTGCATCCGGGCGATGACGTCCATCCGGCTCTCGTAGCCGACCTGCTCCAGCGGCTGGCGGATGTTGCGCTGGAGGGTGAAGCGCGGGAAGTGCTGCTCGAGCGTGCGGCCGTTGATGATGTAGGCACCGGTGCCGGGCTTGAGGATCACGCGCGCGACGGCGGTCTTGCGCTTGCCGGTCGCGGTGTAGCGGGCGCCGGCGGCCAGGTCGATCGCCGCGTCGGCGATCGGCTGCGGCTCGGCCTCCTCGGCATCGACGGCCTCGTCGGCGAGCTCCTCCTCGCCCTCCTCGCTCCAGCGCGACTCGCCGCGGTAGTCCTCCTCGCGAACGATGTCGACCTCGAGGTCCGCGCCCGGGATCTCGGGCTTCACGCGCGGCGTCTCCTCGATCTCCTCGAGCTCGTCGTCGGTGAGGACCTCGTCGCCCTCGACTTCGACCTCGGGGGCGGGCTGCTCGGCCTCGGCCTGGGGGGCGGGCTGCTCGGCCTCGGCCTCGGGGGCGGGCTGCTCGGCCTCGGCCTCCGGCTGCTCGGGCGCGCCCTCGGCGGCCGGCTGCTCGGGCTCGGCGGCCTCGAGCTCCTCCGGCTCGTTGGACTCGTTCTTGTCCTCGGGGCTCAAGACTTGATCTCCATCGGTTGCGGCTTCTGCGCCTCGTGCGGGTGCTCGGGACCCGCGTAGACCTTGAGCTTCGTGAGCTGCTTGCGAGCGAGCCGGTTCTTGGGGAGCATCCCGCGCACGGCAAGGCGGATGACCTCCTCCGGCCGCCGCTCGAGCATGTCGTTGAGCGTGCGCGTCCGCAGGCCGCCCGGATAGCCGGAATGGCGGTGGTAGAGCTTCTCCTGGCGCTTGGCGCCGGTCACCGAGATCTTCTCGGCGTTGATCACGACTACGAAGTCGCCCGTGTCGACGTGCGGCGTGTAGGTCGGCTTGCGCTTGCCGCGCAGGACGTCGGCGATCTGGGTCGCCAAACGGCCGAGCGTCTGGCCCTCGGCGTCGACGAGCAGCCAGTTGCGCTCGCGGTCTTGTGGAGTCGCGACGTAGGTCTTCAAGGCGGCGGACCATGATAGCCGTCCAATTTCCGTGGCGTGTCGTTGCCGCCGTCCGGAACTCGTGCATATACTCCCGGCCGTTCACAGATACGGCCGAATCCGCCTGGGACGGGCGGAGCGGGGGAACCGAAGTTCTGGGGCGAATCCAGGCAGTGCCGCCTGGTAGCGCTGGTCAGTGCGCGAGCCCGTCAGCTAACCCCGTAGGCCCTACGACAGCAGGAGCGGATGGGGCGCAACCGGGGGAGCGCTGCGACACGTCGCGCGCTGACAAGCGCATACGCCGTCGAGGTCGGCCGTGCACTGGTGGCCGCGCGAGGGCGACGGGTCGTGGCCACGGGGTGCGGCCGTGCCGTGGCGGCCACAGGGCTCGCGACCCTCGCGCTCGCTCCCGCCGCCTCCGCCCAGTCGACCGGCGGCGTCTCGCCCGAGCAGGCGGCGCCCACCCCGCGGCTCTCGGCCCCGCCGCCGGGCGTCGTCGTGCGGCCGGCGCCCGAGCTGCGCTCCTGGCGCTGTGTGCGGGCCTGCCAGGACACCGCGACGGCGAGCACGGGGTCGCTCGTGCGTGTGCGCGGGCGCGTGCTCGGGCGCACGTACGAGGTCGTGTTCCTCGGCGCCGAGGGCGAGGCCGACGACGTGTCGGCGGCACCGCTGCGGCGCAAGCGCAACGTGGTCGACGTCCGCGTCCCGCTCGGCGCCGCGCCCGGCCCGCTGCTGGTCGCCACCCACGACGGGCAGCAGTCGCAGCCGAGCCTGACGGCGCTGGCGATCGCGCCGCCGGCAACGCTGAAGGTCGCGGGCGCGGGCCCGACCGTCGAGGTGCAGGCGCAGTCGCGGCGGGCGTTCTTCGACGCCGCACGGCCCGCCACCGTCGCCTACGTGCTGCACGGCGACTCCCCCGCGCGCGTGCTCGTCGAGCTCGTGCGCTCGAGCGACGGCGCCGTGATCACGAGCTGGGACGCCGGCGACATCGCGCCCGACGTGCCGCAGAGCGTCGCATGGGACGGGACCGCGGGCGGGAAGCTCCAGAAGCCGGGTCGCTACTCCTTCCGCGTCTCGGCCGTCAACGCCAGCGGCGTCCGGGCGGGCAGCGCGCAGTCCACCGAGCCGGCGCCGGACCCCGCGCAGATCCAGTTCCTCCAGCACGAGTTCCCGGTCCGCGGCCCGCACTACTTCGGCGAGTTCGCCGCGCGCTTCGGCGGCGGCCGCGGCCACCAGGGCCAGGACGTCTTCGCCGCCTGCGGCACGCCGCTCGTCGCGGCCCGCGGCGGGATCGTGAAGTTCAAGCAGTACCACAGCCGCGCCGGGCACTACATCGTCGTCGACGGCGAGCAGACGGCCGTCGACTACGCGTACATGCACATGCGGTCGGCCGCGCTCGTGAACGAGGGCGAGCGCGTCCACACCGGCCAGCTGATCGGCTACGTCGGCCAGACCGGCCGGGCCAGCGGCTGCCACCTGCATTTCGAGATGTGGACCGGCCCCGGCTGGTACGACGGCGGCAAGCCGTTCGACCCACTGCCGTCGCTGCTGGACTGGGACAGGACCTCCTGACGGTCTGTCCGATCGGGTAGTAGCGGTCGCGCTTCGCAGCCATAGGGTCGTGCCATGCCTCCTCGTCCGACGGCGCGTCGACGCCGTGCCCGCATCTCAGCGTCCGCGGCCCTGCTGGCGATCGCCCTCCTCTCCCTCCCTGCCCAGTCTCCCGCCGCGACGGACCGCGGAGCGTTCTCCGGCGCCGCCCTCACGGACGCCACCGCACGGCTGGCCGCCGCGGCCGCGCCGCCCGCGGGCTTCCAGGAGACGATCGCGTTCAGCGGGCTGACGAATCCGACCGCCGTACGCTTCGCACCCGACGGCAAGGTCTTCGTCGCCGAGAAGAGTGGGCTCGTCAAGGTGTTCGACGACTTCGGTGATCCCACGCCCACGATCTACGCGGACCTCCGGCAGCAGGTCCACGACTTCTGGGATCGCGGCCTGCTCGGGCTTGCGCTCGACCCGCAGTGGTCGACGCGGCCCTACGT
>JBKOYW010000516.1:0-6375 GCA_046744275.1 Actinomycetota bacterium | reverse complement strand
CGCGCGCTGCGCGACGAGCGCGGCGTGACCGTCTTCCTCACCACCCACTACCTCGAGGAGGCCGACGCACTGTGCGACCGCATCCTTGTCATCGATCACGGGCAGATCGTCGCCGCCGGCGCGCCCGAAGAGCTCAAGCGGCGGATCTCCGGCGACACCGTCGAGCTCACGCTCGGCGACAGCGAGCAGGCCGCGGCCGCCGCCGCGCTGCTCGCCGGCCAGGCCGATGGCGTGCTCGTGCGGCTGCAGCTGCCGAGCGCGGTCGACGGCTTGCCCGGCGTCTTCCGCTCGCTCGACGAAGCCGGTCTGTCGGCGCTCGGCGTGGCCGTCCACCGGCCGACCCTCGATGACGTCTTCCTGTCCCTGACCGGTCACGCCCTGCGTGACGAGGCGGTGCCCGTATGAGAACGCTGTACGAGACCCGGCTGATCTTCACGCGCGCGATGCGGCTGTCGCTGCGCAACCCGATCTGGGTGATCCTCGGGCTGATCCAGCCGATCCTCTACCTGGTCATGTTCGGGCCGCTGCTGGAGAACATGACCGCGGTCCAGGGCTGGCCGGCCGGCGACGCGTGGCAGGTGTTCGTGCCCGGCCTGCTCGTCCAGCTCGGGATCTTCGGCGCCGCCTTCGTCGGCTTCGGGCTGATCGGCGAGATGCGGGCCGGGGTGGTCGAGCGGATGCGGGTGACGCCCGCCTCGCGGGCGGCGCTGCTGATGGGCCGCGTGCTGCGCGACGTGGTCGTCCTGCTCGTGCAGGGCGCGATCCTGATCGGCTGCGCGATGCTGTTCGGGCTCGACGCCCCGATCGGGGGCCTCGTGCTCGGCTTGGTCGTGGTCGGCCTGCTCGGGGCCGCGTTCTCCTCGGCCTCGAACGCGGCCGCGCTGCTGCTCAAGAGCGAGGACGCGCTGGCGCCGCTCGTCAACGGGTTGGCCGTCCCGCTGCTCCTGCTGTCCGGGATCCTGCTGCCGATGTCGCTCGCGCCGGGCTGGCTCGAGGTGATCTCCGACGCCAACCCGGTCAAGCACGTGGTCGACGGCGTGCGCGCGCTGTTCCTCGAGGGCGCGGTCACGATGACCGTGGTCTGGGGCGTGGTCGCCGCGCTCGGCCTGGTCGCCGCCGGGCTCGTGCTGGGGACGCGGACGTTCGAGAGGGAGTCCGGCTAGGCCCTACTGATCGCCCTTGAAGTCCTCGGGCGTGACCTGGTCGAGGAACTCCTTGAACTTGTCCACGACCTCCTCCGTGTCCTCGACCTCGTGCTCGAACTCGATCGCCGACTCGGCGATCACGTCCTCGGCGGCGAAGATCGGGGCGCCTGAGCGGACGGCGAGAGCCAGCGCGTCGGAGGGCCGCGAGTCGATGTCGACCTCGCGGCCGTTCACGGTCAGCGTGATCGAGGCGTAGAAGGTGTTCTCGCGCAGCTCCGTCACCGACACCCGCGTGCAGGCGACCTCGAGCTCGCCGAGCATGTCGAACAGGAGGTCGTGGGTCATCGGCCGCGGCGTGGACGCGCCCTGAAGCTTCATCAAGATCGCGGCGGCCTCGGGATGCCCGATCCAGATCGGCAGGAACTTGTTCGTGTCGACAGCCTTGAGCAGCACGATCGGCTGCTTGCCGACCATGTCGAAGCTCACGCCGTAGATGACCATCTCCTGCAAGCGGGGCGCTCCTTCAAAGGGGGGCCGGCCAAGTCTAGCGGCCGACCACCCCTGGCCGAGAGCCCTGTTCAGGCGTTCGGCGCATGGCCGCGGACCACCGGGAACGACCCCGTCCGGGCCGAGTACGGCGATCGCCGGGCGGTATAACCGCGGCCGGTGGACGACTCCGTTCGACGGGAGCTCGAGGCACTGCTGCGCTACGCGCGGGCGGTTGCCGGCGCCTCGGCCCGCCGGCCGGAGCGCACTGACATCGTGGGCGGTGGTCACGGCTACGTCGGCGGGGCGCTCACGACGTCGCGTCATCTCTTGCTGAGCGACGCCGAACACAAGGAGTGGTGGGATCGCCTGATCGGCGAGCTCCCGCCGCCTGCGGGCGGCTGGATCGGCGGCTAGGCCGACGGCTCCGGCAGACAAGAGGCCTGGTCAGCGGGGCCTTCGGCGCGCGGACTGCGGTCGCTTGACCTTCGTCGATGTCCGGGCGTAGCTTCGGATGGAGCGAGCTCGACGAGCGGAGGCTTACGATGGGCGAGATCACCAGGCGGGTGCGGGGACTGAGAGACCGCCTCGCGAAGCGGCGTTCGGAGCGTCGCACCGACTCCGGGGATCGGGCGCTCAAGCGGAAGGCGGCTCAGGCTCAGAGGCTCCGCCACGAGCGGCTGGACGACAAGATGCCGCGCTGAGCTGAACCGCTGCGCGTGGGAAGGAGGCTTTGCCTCGCCTGTCCGCTCGGCTTTCGGTCGGTGCATCGCTCCGACAGGAGGTAGCGCGGATGTTTGATCGTCTTAGAGAGCGGCGTCTCACCGCCGCCGAGCGCGAGGAGGCTCGCGACAAGCGCCGCGCCGACCGGGCGTCCCGCCGGGAGGCTCGCAACGAGCAGAGCGCTGAACGGCGTGCCGCCGGCCTGGAAGCCGAGGCTCGACGCCACTCGAACTCGTTCGGGCCGGGCGGCGGTGTGGGTGGCGGCAATATCGGCGGTGGCGGCTGACGTGCTCAGCTAAGCCGCAGCGGAGCGCGGGCGCGGTTGTCAAGGGGAGGCCGAAGGCCCGAGCGGAGCTCGCCGCGAAGCGGTCGCCTTGACCGCCGCGACCGGCGGAGCTGGCCGTCGGCGGCGCCGGAAGCGGACCGGCGGCCTGAGCGGCCCGAGACGACTATGCTCCGAAGCGATGTACGGCTTCGATCCCAGCCAGCCCGGCGCTCGCCGGCTCCTCGAGCTGGCGCGGCAGATCAAGGAGCTCGACCCGCCTACGCAGGTCGAGATCCTCGCGCCCCTGTTGGTTGCCGACGAGGGTCGCCCGCTCCATCGCGGCGATCAGGTGGCTCTTCCGGCCGGCTTCGCCCGCAGGCTCATCGACGACGGCTTAGCGCGCGCGGCCGAGTAACGTCGCTTCGGCGGCGGCGCTGCTCAACGGTCGGCGGCGCTGATGTGGCGGGCTCCTCGGGCGTGCCAGTCATGGCGATGCCGAGGCGCTGAACGCGTCCGGGCCTGGTCCTGGTGGGTGGACTGGCGTCGCGCGAGGACGCGAGCGAAGCGAGCGCCCGCAGCCGGCGCGGCGGCGGCGAAGCCGCCGCCATTGACTGCGTGGAGCATGCTCACGGCGCGGACCAGTCCTGTCTCGGCGTCTGGCCATGGATGCCCGCTTCGCCGTACCTTCGCACCGATCTTTTCCGTCGTGATGTCGAGATGGCCGGGTCGGCTCCGACCCTCTCGTGACGGCGACCGACGGCGGCGCCGATGGAGCGCAAGGAGCCCCGCGATGAGCAAAGTGGTGCTGGATGTGTCGATGTCCCTG
Organism: Actinomycetota bacterium; assembly: GCA_046744275.1. Lineage (GTDB taxonomy): Bacteria > Actinomycetota > Thermoleophilia > Solirubrobacterales > Solirubrobacteraceae > DASSUW01. Next base: position 2,930 of record JBKOYW010000516.1, on the reverse strand, counting down.
GACGGGTTCACGCCGGACCGAACGTCGGGGAGAGGGAGCCCATGGGGGACAGCGGCGAACGGCTGCAGGAGTGGATGGCTGGCGAGGGGCCGGATGGCGGGGTCGACATCAGCATCCGCCGGGAGGTGGACGCGACGGTGGGGCCACTGTGATCGGACGGCGCACCTTCGACCTCGGCGTAGGTCCGTGGGGCGGCACACCGTGGCCTGGCGTCCCGAGCTTCGTGGTAACCCACCGGACCAGGGAGGACCTCCTCGGCGACAACGGCGGGACGTTCGCCTTCGATGGGCTGCAGCCCGCAGTCCGGCGTGCCAAGGATGCCGCGGAGGACAAGGACGTCCTGGTGCTGGGTGCACATGTCGCCCGGGAGCTGCTCAGGGCGGGCCTGCTCGACGAGGTGCGCATCCACCTCGTTCCCCTGCTGATGGGGAGGGGGAGGGCACGCGTCCACGCCGCCCGCATGATCCGCGTCCACGGCTCCGAGCACACGCTCGCGATCGAGCTGGACGTCGAAACCCGCATCGTCTGCCGCACGGCCACGCGAGCTGACCCGATGCGCTGCCTTCTGTTCCCGGATCGTTCCCGCCGAGACCTCGTCGACGCCCCCTCCGAGCGATGCCGGCGGCAGCCCTGAGACGCGGAAAACCCCGCCGGAGCGGGGCCTTTGGGCAGGTGGGCGATCCAGGACTCGAACCTGGGACCTCTTCCTTATCAGAGAAGCGCTCTAACCGACTGAGCTAATCGCCCGCGGCGGCCAATCATAGCGGCGGGCGCGGGGTGCGTCAGGCGGGTTCGAGCGCGCCGATGCGGGCCGCGAGGAGCTCAGCCGCGGCGGGGTCCTCGAGGTCGAGGACGACGCGGTAACCGTCGCCTCGGGGCGCCACCTGGACGTCGGTTCCGAGCGCGCGGCCGAGGGCGTCGCCGAGCCGGCGGGCGGCCTCGAGCTGGTCGGGATGCGGCGCGCCGGCGCGCGACGGTCGCGAGCCCGTGCGCGACGGTCGCGACGCATCGCGGGCGCGGGCCTCGGTCTGGCGGACGCTCCAGCCCTCCTCCACCGCCGAGCGGGCCAGGCGGCGGCGGGCCTCGTGGTCGGCGGCGGTCAGCAGTGCGCGGCCGTGGCCCTCGCTGAGGTGGCCGGCGGCGAGTAGCTCGAGCACCTCGTCGGGCAGGTCGAGCAGCCGCAGCAGGTTCGAGACGGCGACGCGCGAGCGGCCGACGCGGCGGCCGACGTCCTCGCGGGTGAGCCCGAGCTCCTCCACGAGCAGCGCGCACGCGCGGGCCTCCTCGACCGGGTTGAGGTCCTCGCGCGCCATGTTCTCGATCAGCGCCAGCTCGAGCGACTCGGCGTCGTCGTGCGGGCGCACGAGCGCGGGGACGGTGTCGAAGCCGGCGAGCTGAGCCGCTCGCCAGCGGCGCTCGCCCGCGATCAGCTCGTACGTCCCGCCCGGCACCGGGCGCAGGAGCACCGGCTGGAGGACGCCCCGCTCGCGCAGCGAGTCGGCGAGCGCCAGCAGCGAGCCCTCGTCGAGGTCGCGCCGCGGCTGCCGCGGGTTCGGCGACACGAGGTCGACCGGGATCTCGCGCAGCTCGGTCGCCCGCGCGGTGCCGTTGTCGCTGGGCGGCGCGAGCAGCGCCGACAGTCCGCGACCCATGCCGCGCGTACGCTCAGCCACGGGACGCCACCTCCTTGGCCAGCGCGAAGTAGGCCTCCGAGCCGGCGCAGTACGGGTCGTGATGGATGACGGGACGGCCGAAGCTCGGCGCCTCGCCGAGGCGGATGTTGCGCGGGATCACCGTGTCGAACACGAGCGCTGGGAAGTGCTCGCGCACCTCGCGCTCGACGTCCTGGGCGAGCTTGGTGCGGCCGTCGTGCATCGTCAGCAGCATCCCGGCGACCGTCAACCTCGGGTTGAGCTCGCGTTGCACGAGCGACAAGGTGTCGAGCAGGCCGGCCAGGCCCTCGAGCGCGAAGTACTCAGTCTGGACCGGCACGATCACGCGGTCCGCGGCGACGAGCGCGTTGACGGTCAGCGGCCCGAGCGACGGCGGGCAGTCGAGCAGCGTGAACGCGAACCGCTCGCGCACGTCGGCGAGCGCGTCGCGCAGCCGCGTCTCAGAGCCGGGCAGGCGGGGCAGCTCCATCGTCGCGCCGGCCAGGTCCGGGGTCGAGGCCAGCAGCGAGAGGTGCTCGATCGCGGTCGGCCGGGCGGCGTTCAGCGCGGGCAGCCCGCCGCCGAGGACCTCGTAGAGCCCGGGCGCGCCGTTGCGCTCGACGCCGAGGCCGGTCGTGGCGTTGCCCTGGGGGTCGACGTCGACCAGCAGCGTCTCGTAGCCGGCCTCCGCGATGCAGGCGGCGACGTTGACCGCGGTCGTGGTCTTCCCGACCCCGCCCTTCTGGTTGGCGATGGCGTAGACGATGCCCATGGAGGCCCACGACGCTAGCGGTCGCTCCGGCGGACGCTCAGGCCAGCGGACGCTTGACGGCCATCCCGGGGCGGCGGGGAAAGCGCTCGGGCGTGGGCGTGATCTTGCGGAAGACGTGCAGGGTCCGCCGCTCGGCCTCGGGGTAGGGATCCACGTCGCGCACCTCAATAGCCTCGAGTCCGAGCACCGCGCCGGCGGCCGCGCCGGCCTCGGCCTCGGCGGGCTCCACGAGCCCCTTCCACGCCACCAGCACGCCGCCGTCGGCCAGCAGCGGCGCGGCGTACTCGCACAGCACCGGCAGGGCGGCCAGCGCGCGGGCCGTCACGACGTCGTTCGCGCCGATGCCCGCCTGCCACTCCTCCGCGCGCGCGTGAACCACCTCGGCGTTCTCGAGCCGGCCGGCCGCGACGGCCCGCTCGAGGTAGCGGCAGTGCCGCACCGCGCTCTCGACGAGGGCGACGTGTGCGGCCGGGAGTGCCGCAGCCAGTGCGAGCCCGGGCCAGCCG
>JBKOYW010000089.1:0-2430 GCA_046744275.1 Actinomycetota bacterium | reverse complement strand
CTGCTCGCGACCCACGTGGTGCAGGTAGATCGGATCGAATCCGAGCTCCGCGTACTCGTTGAGCCACTCCGCGTGCTGTCCCAGGTCGGAGGAGACCAGCACCGGGCCCCGCACGTCGTCTGGGCGGACGAGAAGCCACCGGAGAAGCCCGGCGACGTCGTCTTCCCGGACCAGGAGAACTCCAACTGGAAGTGGGACGCCAAGGCGCGCCAGTGGTACCTGCACCGCTTCTACTCCCACCAGCCGGACCTCAACGTCGCCAACCCGGCCGTGCGCGACGAGATCGCCCAGGTCGTCGGCTACTGGCTCCAGCAGGGGCTGGCCGGCTTCCGGGTCGACGCGGTGCCGTTCCTGATCGAGCCGACCGGCACGCCGCCGGACGCGATCCCGGATCCGCACGAGCTGCTGCGCGACCTGCGGCGCTCGATGGGTCGCCGCCGCGGCGACGCGATCCTCATGGGCGAGGTCAACCTCCCGCCGAAGGACCAGCGCGCGTTCTTCGGCGACGAGGACGGCGACGAGCTGCACATGGTCCTGAACTTCACGGTCAACCAGGCGATGTATCTCGCGTTCGCCCGCGAGCAGGCCGAGCCGCTGGTCCGCGCCCTGCGCGCGCTGCCGGAGATCCCCGAGGACGCCCAGTGGGCGAACTTCGTCCGCAACCACGACGAGCTCACGCTCGACAAGCTGCCGCCGCCCGAGCGCGAGGAGGTGTTCGCCGCCTTCGGGCCCGAGCCGGAGTACCAGCTGTACGGCCGCGGATTGCGGCGGCGGCTCCCGTCGATGGTCAACGAGGACCAGGACCGCATCCGCCTGGCCTACTCGCTCGCCTTCTCACTGCCGGGCACGCCCGTGCTGTTCTACGGCGAGGAGATCGGGATGCGCGAGAGCCTCGCGATCCCGGGGCGGCTGAGCGTGCGGTCGCCGATGCAGTGGTCGTCCGAGCCCAACCGCGGGTTCACCACCGCGCGCGAGCCGAGCCGCCCGCTCGCTCCCGGCGAGGCGGAGGTCGCCGGCCAGCGGCGCGACCCGGGGTCGCTGCTGTCATGGATGGAGCGCCTGATCCGCCGCCGCCGCGAGTGCCCGGAGCTCGGCTGGGGGCGCGTGACCCTGCTCGACGCCGGCGAGCCCGCGGTCCTCGCACACCGCGCCGACTGGGACGGCAGCGCCATCGTCGCGGTCCACCAGCTCGCGGCCGAGCCCCGCGAGGTGCGGATCGACGTCGGCGACGCGGAGGCGGCCGTCGACCTCTTCGGCCCCGACGAGCTCGCGCCGCGCGACGGCCACGTCACCGTCGAGCTCGGCCGCTACGGTCACCGGTGGTTCCGGCTTCGCCGGCCCGGGCAGCGCGTGGCACCCTAGGGCCCGTGCTCTTCAGGCTGGCCCAGCTCGAGGGGATCGCCGCGGGCGAGATCGACCTGCAGTTCCGCCGCTGGGACCGGCCGCGGGCGCGCGCCGGGGGACGGCAGATGACCGCGGTCGGCGTGATCCGGATCGACGACGTGCGCGTGGTGAAGCGCGTCACGAAGGCCGATGCGCGGCGCGCGGGCTTCGGCTCGCCGGACGAGGTCGTGAAGGCCCTGCGTCCCGACGGGGACCTGTACCGGATCGAGCTGCACCTCGAGGGCCCCGACCCGCGCGTGGCCCTGCGGGAGTCGATCCCGAGCCCTGCCGAGCTCGCCGAGTTGCGCGCGAAGGTCGAGCGGCTGCCGTGGGGGATGGACTACCTGCGCGCGATCGCCGCCAACCCGGAGGTCCGCGCCCCCGACCTCGCCGCCTCGTTCGGCGTCGAGACCCGCGTGTTCAAGCCGCGCGTGCGGCGGCTGAAGGAGCTCGGCCTGACCATCTCGCTGAGCCCCGGCTACCGCCTCTCTCCGCGCGGCGAGGCGCTCCTGGCCGCGCGCGACACGGCGCGGGACGACGAAGGGCCCGCCGAAGCAGGCCCCTCGCAGACCTTCTGAGCGCCGAAGCGCTGCTTACATCATCCCGCCCATGTCGGGCATGCCGCCGCCGGCGGCGGCGCCCTCCTTCTCGGGCGCCTCGGCGACGATCGCCTCGGTGGTGAGGATGTTCTTGGCGATCGACGCGGCGTTCTGGAGCGCCGAGCGCGTCACCATCGCCGGGTCGATCACGCCGGCCTGGACGAGGTCGACGATCTCGCCGGTGGCCGCGTTGAGGCCGTGGCCCGTGGGCGCCTTGCGGACGTCGTTGACCACGACCGAGCCCTCGTAACCGGCGTTCTCCGCGATCTGGCGGGTCGGCTCCTCGAGCGCGCGGAACACGATGCGCGCGCCGGTCTTCTCGTCGTCGATGTCGATCGCGTCGGTGTTGATCGCGTCCTGCGCCTCGAGCAGCGCCACGCCGCCGCCCGGCACGATGCCCTCCTCGAGGGCCGCGCGGGTGGCCTGCAGCGCGTCCTCGACGCGGTGC
>JBKOYW010000231.1:0-5307 GCA_046744275.1 Actinomycetota bacterium | reverse complement strand
GTGATGAGGATGCCGGCCATCGCGTCGCCCTTGACGAACTTCGAGGCGCCGTCCATGGCGCCGTAGAAGTCGGCCTCCTGCGAGATCTCGGCACGGCGGCGGCGCGCCTCCTCGTCGGTGATCTGGCCGGTGTTGAGGTCGGCGTCGATCGCCATCTGCTTGCCGGGCATGGCGTCGAGCGTGAACCGCGCGCCGACCTCGGCGACGCGGCCGGCGCCGTTCGTGATCACCACGAACTGGATGACGATCAGGATCAGGAAGATCACGAGGCCGACGACCACGTTGCCGCCGACGACGAACTCGCCGAAGGCGGTCACGACGTGGCCGGCGTCGCCCTCGAGCAGGATCAGGCGCGTGACCGAGATGTTGATCGCGAGCCGCAGCAGCGTGGTCAGCAGCAGGAGGCTCGGGAACGACGAGAAGTCGAGCGCGCGCGGCACGTAGAGCGTGGCCACGACGATCATCAGCGCCGCCGAGATGTTCAGCGTGATCAGCAGGTCGAGGATGAACGGCGGCAGCGGGATGACCATCATCGCCACGACCAGCACGACGGCGCCGGCGGCGATCAGGTCGGAATAGCGTCCGGCCTTCTTGAGGAAGTTCATGCGGCGGCCCTCCTGCTGCCGGCGACCTTGTAGACGTAGGCGAGCAGCTGGGCGACGCCCTGGAACAGCTCTTCGGGGATCATCCGGCCGACGTCGACGCTCGCGTACAGCGCGCGCGCCAGCGGCGGGTCGGGGACGACGGCGACGCCGTGGGCGGCGGCCTCGCGGCGGATGCGAAGCGCGAGGTGGTCGGTGCCCTTGGCGACGACGACCGGCGCGGGGTTGCCGGAGTCGTACTTGAGCGCGACCGAGAAGTGGGTCGGGTTGGTGACGACCACGTCGGCGGTCGGCACCGCATCCATCATCCGGGCGCGGGCGAACTCCATCGCGCGGCGGCGCTGCATGCCCTTGACCTCGGACGGCAGCTCCTGCTGCTTGTGCTCCTGCTTGACCTCCTCCTTGTCCATCTTGAGGTTCTTCTCGAACCGATGGCGCTGGTAGAAGAGGTCGATCGCGGCGATCGCGAGGTAGGCGCCGGCGGCCCACTGGGCGACGTGGAGGATCGTCGTGGCCAGGTGCGGCAGCAGCGCCTGGACGGGCATGCCGACCAGCGCGCCCATCTCCTCGAGCCTCGGGAACAGGGCGAGCGCGACGATGCCGCCGACGGCCCCGACCTTGAGCAGGCTCTTGCCGCCCTCAACCGCCGCGTTCATGCCGAAGAGGTTCTTGGCCCCGGTGAGTGGGTTGAGCTTCTTGAAGTCCGGCTTGAGCGCCTGCGCGGAGGGCTTGAGGCCGATCTGGCCGACGTTGGCGGCGATGCCGGCGAGCGCGCAGACGGCGATGACGGGCGCGGCCGCGAGCGCGATGTGCTTCCCGACGCTCATGAACAACTCGGCGACGCCCTCGCGGTTGACGACCTCGGGCGAGGACACGAAGGCCAGGACGCCGACCATGGCCTCCTGCATGCGGTGCAGCACCCCGGGGCCGAACGCGGACAGCGCGAGGATCGCCGCCATCAGCACGACGGCGCCGTTGACGTCCTGCGAACGGGCGACCTGACCCTTCTTCCGCGCTTCCGCGCGCTTCTTGGGTGTTGCCTTCTCGGTCTTGTTCTCGGCCATCAGCCGTCCACCCTCAGGGTCCGCAGGGCGGAGGCGACCGAGCCCTGGAGCTCGTCGCCGAGCCAGCCCGCGACGAACGGGAGCGAGGCGCCGACGATCACGAGGCCGACGGTCACCTTGGCCGGGAACCCGACCGCGAACACGTTGAGCTGCGGCATGACCCGCGAGACGAGGCCGAACGCGACGTCGGTGAGCGTCGCGGCGAGCAGCACCGGCGCGCAGATCTCGATCGCCGCGCCGAAGATGCCGCTGAAGGCGACCTGCGCGCCCTCGACGAGCGTGCCGATGGCGGGGGCGTCGGCGAGCGGCACCGCCTCGTAGCTGCGGGCGAGCCCCTGGATGACCCAGGCGTCGCCGTTGATGACGACGAAGATCATCACGCCGACGAGCGCGTAGAGCTGGTTGAGCACGCCGCCGTTCGTGCCGGTGACGGGATCGACGAGCGCACCGAACGAGAAGCCGATGAACGTGTCGACCAGGCTGCCGGCCACCTGGACGGCGGCGAACAGGGCGCCGAGCGCGAACGAGAAGCCGAGGCCGACGAGCATCTCCTTGAGCACGAGGCCGCCGAGAGCGAACACGTCGGTCGGGATGTGGGCGCCGCCGGGCGCGTTGAGCGCGATCGGCGCGATGCCGATCGCCAGGCCGACCGCGACGATGCCGCGGGCGCGGGCGGGCAGCAGCTTGGAGGAGAACAGCGGCGCCAGCAGGAACAGCGGCGACACGCGCGCCAGCACGAGGAAGAAGCCGAGGACCTGCTGCTGGCCGAAGTCGGCAAGGATCGACTCGGCGCTCATCCGCCCACCAGGTTCGGGATCTGGCCGTAGAGCTCCTGGGTCCAGCTGATGAGCTGGCCGAGCATCCACGGGCCGCCGACCACGAGGACCACGGCGAGGCCGACGATCTTCGGGATGAACGTCAGGGTCTGCTCCTGGATCTGCGTGACCGCCTGGAAGACGGACACGATCAGGCCGATCACGAGGCCCACCAGCAGGATCGGCAGCCCGATCTTCAGGGCCAGCTCCATCGCCGAGACGCAGATGCTGACGACGCTGTCCTGGGTCATATGTGGAAGCTCTCCACGAGTGACCGGGTGACGAGGTTCCACCCGTCGACCAGGACGAACAGCAGGATCTTGAACGGCAGCGAGATGAAGACGGGCGGCAGCATCACCATGCCCATCGACATCAACGTCGCGCCGACGACGAGGTCGATGATCAGAAACGGCAGGAAGATCAGGAACCCGATCTGGAACGCCGTCTTGAGCTCGGAGATGATGAAGGCGGGGATCAGGACGTGGGTCGGGATGTCCGCCCGCGTCTCCGGCCGGTCGATCTTGGCGAGCTTGGCGAACAGCGCGAGGTCCTTGTCCCGCGTCTGGTCGAACATGAACTCGCGCATCGGGCCCTCGGCGCGCTCGAAGGCCTGCTGCTGCGTGATCTTGCCCTTCGACAGCGGCTCGACGGCCTCGTCCTTGATCTTCGTGAAGGTCGGGGCCATCACGAAGATGGTCAGGAACAGCGCGATGCCGACCAGCACCTGGTTGGGCGGTGCGGTCGGCGTGCCGAGCCCGGAGCGGATGAAGCCCAGGACGATCAGGATGCGGGTGAAGCCGGTGACCGTGAACAGCAGCGCGGGCACCAGCGAGATGCCTGCGATCAGCAGCAGCAGCTGGACGGCATTGGACCCATCGGCCTTCACCGGATCACCGTCCTGCGGCGCAGCTCGTCGATCAGGTTGCCGCGCTTGCGCGGCGGGTCGGGGACGTCCTCGGCGGCGTCCTCGTCGAGCAGGCCGAGCATGCGGGCCTCGGCCTCGGTGTAGGTGCGGATCGGCGTGACGCCGTGCTCTCCGGCGCCCACGAGGACGATCTCCTCGCCGGCGCGGACGAGGTGCAGGGAGCGGTTCGTGCCCAGCGGCAGCGTGGCGAGCGTCTTCAGGCCCGAGCCGGACGCGGTCTCCTCACGCGACGCCTTGACCTGCTTGAGGATCCAGTAGAGCCCGTAGATGACGCCGATCACGACCGCCAGGCCAACGATCGTGCGCACGAGGCCGCTGCCGGTCGAGCCGGCCGCCTGCGCGGGCGCGCCGTCCGGATCGGACAGGTTGAGCGGCGCGCGCTCACCGTCCGCCGCGAGCGCGGCGGGGGCGAGCAGGAACAGGCCAAGAACGGCTGCTCCTGCCGAAGAAAAGGCATGGGAGATCCGCATCACCGAGGGCGAGTCTGGATAGGACTCGCCCCCTTCATCGGCCGGCGTCAGCGGGCCTTTAATCCGGCGCGGCGAGATCCTTGTGGTAGATCACGAAGTCGCACGGTGTCGCCAGCAGCGGCGCCAGGGCCGGATAGGCCTCGTCGATGGTCCCAGTACGGGCGACTCGATAGCCGATGCGGGTGTACCACGCGTCCAGGAACTCCTTTGTCGGGTGACTCCAGTCCCTGGGCACCAGCAGTTCGAGCTGGATCGCACCGAGCCCGTCTGCACGGCACTTCCGTTCGGCGTAGCGGACGAGCTCGCGCCCGACGCCGACGCCGCGGTGAGCGGGGTCCGCGGCGAGCATCCCGAACTCGCCCGTCATCTCGTCGAGGCGCTGAAGGCGGACGCAACCGACGACCTCGCTGCGCAGGCGAGCCACGGCGATCTGGCCGGCCCGGGTCAGCTCGGCCACCTCGTCCACCGTCGTGCGGGTCGCGCCGTCGGTCCACAGCCCGTCCTCGGCCACCGCGTAGACGTCGTTGACGAGAGCGGTGATCCGCTCCATGAGGGTCGCGTCGTCGATCGCGTCGGCGGGCAGCAGCTGAATCTCGATCGCCGGCGCCGATTCAGTCACAACGCCGCCAAACGCTACGGCGACTCTGCCATAAGTCAAAGACGCGATCGCTATGTTCTCTAGAGCGTTTCGTTATGGAGCTGAGGCAGCTCACGTACTTCATCGCGGTCGCTGAGGAAGGCCAATTCACCCGCGCCGCCGGCCGCTTGCTGGTGGCCCAGCCGGCGGTCAGCGCCCAGGTCCGTCGCCTCGAGCGCGAGCTCGGTGAGGTCCTCTTTCACCGGGACGGACGCTCGGTGAGGCTCACCGACGCAGGCGAGGCGCTGCTCCCGCATGCCCGCGCGGCTCTGGCGGCCGCCGAGCGAGGCCGTGACGCGATCGCCTCCTTGCGCGATGTGCTCCGAGGACGACTGAGGATCGGCGTCGCAGGGCCAGTCGACCGCCGACTCGGCCAGGCGCTCGGCGACTTCCACCGTGCCCACCCCGGGGTCGAGGTCTTGCTCACCATCCAGAACAACGAGCCGCTACTGGAGGCCGTCGCAAACGGCCACATGGACGTCGGGATCGTGGGGGTCGGCGTCCAGCCGGTGCCGCGCCAGGTCCGCACGCGCGTGATCGCCAGCGAGTCGCTCGTGCTCGCCGTGAGCCGCGACCATCCCCTCGCCCGCAAGCGGAGCACCAGGCTCGCCCAGTTGCGAGACCAACCGTTTGTCACCCTTGTCCACGGCAGCGGCCACCGCGCCGTGTTCGACAAGACCTTCGGCGACGCCGGGTTCCTCCCGCGGATCGCTGCAGAAGCGGGCGAGCTCAGCTCCCTCATCGAGCTTGCCGCCGAAGGCCTCGGCGCCGCGATCGTTCCTCGGTCGGCCGCG
>JBKOYW010000402.1:0-6656 GCA_046744275.1 Actinomycetota bacterium | reverse complement strand
GCCGTGGTCTCCGGCGGCTCCGGCGGGATCGGCGTGCGCCTGTGCGAGGCACTTACGGGCGTCGGCGCTCGCATCGTGGTGGTCGGCCGCGACGCCGACCGCGCGTCGGCGGCGCTCGACCGCGCCGGCGGCAACGGCATCGCGGTGGCCGCCGACGTGACGCGCAAGGAGGAGGCCGACCACGCGATCGGCGCGGCGGTGCAGGCGTTCGGCCGCGTCGACGTCATCGTCAACGCGGTCGGCGGCGGCGCCGGCGGGGCGCTGCATCCGGCCGAGGACTACCCCGAGTCCGAGTGGGACCGGATGCTCGACCTCAACCTGCGCTCGGCGCTGCTGCCCACCCAGGCCGCCGTGCGGGCGATGATCGCCGGCGGCAACGGCGGCCGCGTCCTGCACATCTCCTCGGTGCGCGGCCAGCTCGGGATCGACAACGGGTTCTCGGCCTACGTCGCGGCCAAGGGCGCGCTCGACGCGCTCACCCGTCAGCAGGCGACCGAGTGGGCCAAGCACGCCGTCACCGTCAATGCCATCTCGCCGACCTTCGTCCGCACCCCGCAGGTCGAGGACCTGCTGGCCAACGACGCGTTCCGCGAGGGCCTTTACAAGCGGATCCCGCTCGGCCGGATCGCGGAGACCGACGACGTCGTCGGCGCTGTGCTGCTGCTGTGCAGTGACGCGTCGGCGTTCATCACCGGCCAGGTGCTCACCCTCGACGGAGGCCTCACGGCTTGCCAGTGACCGACACGCCGTTCATTCGCTCCAACCTGCGCGCCCAGATCAAGGACGTGATCCTGCAGCGCATCGTGGCCGGCGAGTACCCGCCCGGCGCGCGGCTCGTCGAGACCCGGATCGCGCAGGAGCTGGGCGTCTCGCAGGCGCCGGAGCGCGAGGCGCTGCGCGACCTCGAGCAGCTCGGCTGCATCGTCCACGAGCCGTTCCGCGGCTGCTCCGTACGTGCCTTCTCCGCCGAGGAGCTGCTGGAAGCGTTCCCCGTGCGCGCCGCGCTCGAGGCGCTCGCCGCGCGGCTGGCAGCGGAGCGGATGACCGAGGACGAGCTGCTGCGCCTTGCCGAGCTGCTGGAGACCATGCGCGACGCCGCCCGGCGCGGGGACGCGCACGACCAGTCGCAGGCCAACGCGTCCTTCCACGCCACGATCGTGCGCGCCGCGCGCAACGCCACGTTGGAGCGCCAGTGGTCGTTCCTGGAGCCGTACTCGCGGACCTACCTCACGGTCTCGCAGCCCGGCCTCGACCTTCTCGCGCTGTCCGAGCGCCATGTGCCGATCCTCGACGCCCTCCGCGCCCGCGACGGCGAGGCGGCCGCCGAGGCCATGCACAACCACCTGATGGACGCCGCCGAACTGCTGAAGGAGCCCGTGTGAGACGCATCGTCGACCTCTCCATGCCCGTGCACAACGACATGGTCACGTTCCCGCGCGTGCCGTCCCCCGCGCTGTGCGTCTACGAGAGCCACACGGAATTCGCGGAGCGGATCGGGGCTGCGGCGCACGGCGTCGACTCGCTGACGGCCAGCTACCTCGTCGTCGTCAACGACCACGTCGGCACGCACTGCGACGCCCGCAAGCACATCGTGCCGACCGCCGGCGGGCCGGACACGATCCCGCTCGAGTGGTGCATCTCCGACGGCGTGCTGCTCGACTTCACGGACCGCAAGCCCGGCGACATCATCAGCGCGCCCGACATCGAGGCGGCCCTGGACAAGGTCGACTACGCCGTCAAGGAGCGCGACATCGTGCTCATCCACACCGGCGCCGGCGCCTACAACACCGAGGAGCGCTACCGCACCGACCATCCCGGCATGAGCGCCGAGGCCACGCGCTGGCTGATCGACCGCGGCGTGCGGCTGATGGGCTGCGATGCGATCACGTTCGACCCGCCTGTATGGGCGATGTTCGAGAAGCAGAAGTTCTGGGAGGCGCACCGGGTGATGTGGGACGAGGAGTACTGGCACCTGGAGAACCTCATGAACCTCGACCAGATCGGACGCTCGCACGGCTTTCAGTTGATCGTGATGCCGGTCAAGTGGGTGGGGACGACCGCCGCGCCCGTGCGCGCGGTGGCGATCGTGGACGAGTGATGCTGCGGTTCGACCAGGAGGCGTGCACCGACGTCGCCCGCGCGGGCGGCAAGGGCGCGTCGCTGGCGCGGATGACCGCGCTCGGGCTCCCGGTACCGCCAGGCTACGTCGTGCCCGCCGACAGCCTGGTCAAGGCGCTCGACGACGGCGGTGAGGAGCTGCGGTCGGTCCTGCCCGATGCCGAGCGCGCGCAGGCGATCGTCGCCCGCGCCGAGCCGCCGCTGGAGATCGCGGCCGCGTACGCGGCGCTCGGCGACGACCCGCCGGTTGCCGTGCGCTCCAGCGCCTGCGCGGAGGACTCCGAGGCCGCCTCCTACGCGGGCCAGCAGGAGACCTACCTCTACGTGCGCGGGGCGCGCGCGGTCCTCGACCGCGTGCGCGACTGCTGGGCGTCGTTCTTCTCCGAGCGCGCGCTGTTCTACCGCCAGCGGAAGGGCTCGCTCGACGACCTCGGCATGGCGGTCGTGGTGCAGCGGATGGTGCGCGCCGACGTCGCCGGCGTGCTGTTCACCTGCGACCCCGTGCGCGGGCGGCGCGACCGGATGGTGGTCGAGGCCGTGCTCGGGCTCGGTGAGGCGGCGGTCTCGGGCCAGCTCACGCCCGATCACTACGTGCTCGCGCGCGACGGCACGGTCAAGCGGGCGAAGATCGCGCGTCAGCCGTTCGCGATCGTGCCGGTGGAGGGCGGCGGGACCGAGGAGCGCGAGCTGGGGGAGGAGGGCGGCGCGCAGAAGCTCGGGGAGGAGCAGCTGCGCGAGCTGGCGCGGATCGGCGACGAGCTCGAGCAGCGGCTCGGCGGCCCGCAGGACATCGAGTGGGCGCTTGAGGGCGGCGAGCTGTTCGTCCTTCAGGCGAGGCCGGTGACCACGTGAGCGAGCTGCTCGACCGGTGCCGCGCGTGGATGGACGAGGTCCACCCGCACGCGCGCCACCTGGAGCGCACGCTGTACTGGTTGCTCGAGCTCGATCCCGACGCAAGCGAGGCGGCGCGGATCGCCGCCGCCACGCACGACGTCGAGCGGGCGTACCCGGACGCGTCGGCAGGCTGGGACTCGGCGCGCGACTGGGACTCGCCGGAGTACAACCGCTGGCATCAGGACCGCTGCGCCGACATGATCACCTCCGGGCTGCTCGAGCGCGGGGCCGGCGAGGAGCTGACGCGCGAGGTGGCCGGGCTCGTCCGCGTCCACGAGGACGGCGGCTGGCTGGAGGCCGACCTCGTCCAGGCGGCCGACGGGCTCTCGCTGCTGGAGACGATGGCGCCGCTGGTGGCCGGTTGGGTGGCGGAGGGGCGCGCGCCGCGCGAGCGCGCGATGGGCAAGCTGCGCCACAGCGTCGAGCGCATCAGCGCGGACCTGCCGCGAGCGCGCGAGATCGGCGAGGCGCTGCTCGCCCCGGCGCTGTCGCGCGTGCGGGCGGCGAACCAGCCGGACGAGGTGCGCGAGCTGGCGGGCATGATCCGCACCGGCCGGATGCACCGCCTCGCGCGCGACCGCTTCCCGCGGATGCCGCTGTGGCCGGGCCATCCCACGTTCGAGGTCGTCGCCTACCGAACGCCGCAGGGCCTGCGCGCGACCGGCGAGATCCCGTGGGGGCCTCCCAACGACGCCTGCCTGGGCTTCATGAGCGAGCTCGTGATGGGGACGACGCACTCCGGCGCGCACATCGACGCCCACGGGCACATGACGATCGGTCCGGAGGACCGCTGGCACGGCGGCTCGGCCCGCACCGACCTCGGCGACTTCGGGCCGCTGAAGGGCGACGCGACCGAGATCCCGCCGCTGTGGCGGCGCGGCGTGCTCTACGACGTGCCGGGCTTCCGGGGCGTCGAGTCGCTCGCCGCCGGCGAGCCGGTCGACGCAGCCGAGCTGGAGGCGATCGAGGCGGCGCACGGCGTCGCGGCCGGCGAGGGCGACGTGGCGCTCGTGCGCACCGGCTACCTCGCGCACTGGCCCGATCCCGACGCCCTGTCCGCGCACCGCGGCGCCGGCCCCGACATCTCCGCGGCGCGGCTGCTGGCCGACCGCGGCGTGCTCGCGGTGGGCTCCGACACCGAGACGTTCGAGGTCCAGCCCGCGCCCGACCGCGGCACGCCCGCCAACCCGCAGCCCGTCCACACGCTGCTGCTGATCGAGCGCGGGGTCTACATCCTCGAGAGCCTCGACCTCGAGGGCCTCGCGCGCGCGGGTGTGCGGGAGTTCCTGTTCGTGGCGCTCCCGCTGGCGATCCGCGGGGCGACCGGTTCGATGGTCGACCCGGTGGCGATCACATGAGGGCGCTCCCCGACCAACCCGAATCGTTGGGCGACCGCACGATGCGCGCGTTGGTGGTGTCGGGGCCGAACGTGTTCGGCGTGCGGGACGTGGAGCGGCCGGTTCCGGGCGCGCACGAGGTGCTGTGCCGGGTGCGGGCGATCGCCATCTGCGGCACCGACCCGCACATCATCCAGGGCCACTACCCGGGCTTCTGGCCGCAGGGCTGGCCGCTGATCCCCGGCCACGAGTGGTGCGGCGACGTCGTCGAGCTCGGGCCGGGGGCGGAGGAGTTCGGCTGGGAGGTCGGCACGCGCGTTGCGGGCACCTCGCACGCCGCCTGCGGGTTCTGCCGCAAGTGCGTCGAGGGCCGGTACAACGTCTGCGAGCGGTTCGGCGACCTGCGCGTGCACAAGCAGTACGGCCACAACGTCGACGGCGCCTACGCCGAGTACGTCGTGCACTCGATCAAGAGCGTGTTCGCGGTGCCCGAGGCGCTGTCGGACGAGGAGGCGGCGATGCTCGATCCCGCCGCCATCGCGCTGCACACCGTCAAGCGCGGCGGGCACGCGCCGGGCGACACCGTCGTGGTCGTCGGACCGGGCGTGATGGGGCTGCTGGTGGCCGAGTTCGCCCGCGCGCTCGGCGCCGGCCGCGTGATCGTGGTGGGCCGCGGCGCGCGGCTGGAGAAGGCGGCGTCGCTCGGTCACGAGACCGTCGACTTCACGGCCGGCGACCCCGTCGAGGCGGTGCGGGCGATGACCGGCGGGCTCGGCGCCGAGGTGGCGCTCGAGTGCTCGGGCGACGCGGCCGCGCTCGGCCAGTGCTGCCAGCTGCTGCGCAAGGGCGGGAGGGTCGCGGTGATCGGCATCCCGATGGAGGCGGCGCAGATCCCGCTGCAGCGCGTCGTGCTCGACGAGATCGACGTCGTCGGCGTGCGCGCGGCGGCGGGGGAGATGACCGAGGCGATCGCGCTCGTGGCCGCGGGGCGGGTCCGGCTCGCCGAGCTGATCACGCACCGCTTCGCACTGGAGGACTTCGCGGAGGCGTACGCGACGTTCACCGAGCGCAGGGACGGCGCGCTGAAGGTGATCGTGCGGCCATGACGGGCGAGCCCGTCTTCGTCTCGTGCGCGGTCACCGGCGGGATGTCGGTGCCGTCACAGAGTCCGGCGATACCGGTGACGCCGGAGGAGATCGTCGTCGCGGCGGTCGGCGCCCACGCGGCGGGCGCCGCGATCGTGCACATCCATGTCCGCGACCCGGAGACGGGCAAGCCGAGCGCCGACCTCGGGTTGTTCCGCGAGGTGCTGGGCGGGATCGGCGAGCGCTGCGACGCGATCGTGCAGCCGACCACCGGCGGCGGCGTCGGGATGACGATCGACGAGCGCGCCCGCGTGGTCACCGAGGTCCGGCCCGAGATGGCGACCTTCAACTGCGGCTCGTTCAACTTCGGGATCTTCAAGGTCCGCCACCGGCCGGAGATGGCGCCGTGGGAAGTCGAGTACCTCGAGGGGACGCGCGACTACGTGTTCCGCAACACGTTCGCGGACATGGAGCGGCTGTCCGAGCTGTTCCGCGAGGCCGGCACCAAGCCCGAGTACGAGGTCTACGACGTCGGCCACGTCTACAACCTCGGGCATCTGGCTGACGCCGGGCTCGTCGACTTCCCGATCCACGTCCAGTTCGTGCTCGGCGTGCTCGGCGCCAATGCCGCCACGCTCGAGCAGCTCGTCCACATGCACCGCACCGCCGTGGGTCTGTTCGGCTCCGAGTTCACGTGGTGCACGGCGGGCGTCGGCTATCCCGCCGAGTTCCATCTAGCCGCCGCGGCGCTGACGATGGGCGGGCACGTGCGGGTCGGGCTCGAGGACAACCTGCGCGTCGAGCTCGACCGCCGCGCCGGCTCCAACGCGGAGCTCGTGGAGAAGGCGCTGGCGCTCGCGGGGCTGCTCGATCGGTCGCCCGTGGGCGCCGCCGAGGCGCGTGATCTGCTGGGAATCCGTTGATACGATCGGCACATGCCGCAGCGCAGGTCGCGGATGCTTGCCACGCTCTCGGAGACGTTCTGGATCCTCGTGCTGGCGATCGTCGTCCTGTTCGCGTTCTTCGTCGCGCTCGGCGCCTTCGAGCCGGGCGAGGTGCTCGTGCTGACGCTGGTCGTCGCGGGCCTCGCGCTGCTGTGGGTCGCCCACGCCGTCTGGGACTCCCGCCACCGCGATCCGCATGATCCGGCCGTGATCCGGGCGCGCGAGCGGCGCGGCTTCTAGGGCTCGGCGGGACGAACTTCAACTGCGCTCGGTAGGGG
>JBKOYW010000166.1:0-2803 GCA_046744275.1 Actinomycetota bacterium | reverse complement strand
CGTCCGGCCCGGCGCGACCTGCTGGCGAGGATCAGGCGCAACGATCCGGCGGCCGGCCGGGCGCTCCTGGAATCGACCTGGGAGGGAGAGACGCCCGAGGACCGCGCCGCGTTCCTCGCCGAGCTCGCAGCCGGGCTCGGGCCTGACGACGAGCCGTTCCTGGAGGCGGTGCTCGACGACCGCCGCAAGCCGGTGCGCCTGGCAGCCGCCGACCTGCTGTGGAGCCTGCCGGGCTCGCGGCTCGGCGCGCGCATGGCCGAGCGCACGGCCCCGCTGGTGCAGATTGGCAGGCGGCTGGACGTGGCGCTGCCCGCCGATTGCGACAAGGGGATGGAGCGCGACGGGATCGAGCGCAAGCCGCCGCGCGGCACCGGCGAGCGGCAGTTCTGGCTCGCGCAGCTCATCGAGGCGACGCCGCTGTCGACGTGGCCGGTGGAGGCCGCGGGGAAGAAGGGCGAGTGGCGCGACCTCCTGCGTGCGGCGTGGGCGCGCGCCGCGGTGCGCCAGCGCGACGTCGAGTGGGCGCGGGCGCTGCTCGGCATCGAGCCGGCGCTGCTGGGCGTGCTACCCAAGGCCGAACGCGAGGCCGCGGTGAAGAGCCTCGAGGACGCGCTCGCGTGTCCGGGTCCGTGGGGCCGCACGCTCAGCGAGAGGGTGCTGCGCGCGCTGGACGACGACGATGCGCCCGACCTTCCGGAGGTCGCCACGCGTCTGCACCCGGACACCCTCGAGGGCGTGGAGGCGCTGCGCGACCGCGGTCACCGCCGCCTGTGCGACCTGGCGGCGTTCCGGGCTGGCATGCTGCGGGATCTGCGATGACAGCCGAGACCCCGACCGTCCTCCGGCCCCATGCCGAGCAGCAGTACGCCGACGAGCTCGCCGCGCTCGAGCGTGTAGACGACCGCCCGCGCCCGCCGCACTGGCGCCTGTCTCCCTGGGCCGTCTGCACCTACCTGCTCGGCGACGGCGCCGAGATCACGCCCAAGTACGTCGGCCAGCGCCGACTGATCGAGCTCGCGGTGGCCACGCTGGCCACCGACCGCGCGCTGCTCCTGCTCGGCGTGCCCGGCACGGCCAAGACGTGGGTCTCCGAGCACCTCGCCGCTGCCGTCAGCGGCGACTCGACGCTGATCGTCCAAGGCACCGCCGGCACCCCCGAGGAGGCGCTCCGCTACGGCTGGAACTACGCGCGCCTGCTCGCCGAAGGCCCGAGCCGGGACGCGCTCGTGCCCGGGCCCGTCATGCGCGCGATGGAGACCGGCCGCCTCGCGCGCGTCGAGGAGCTCACCCGCATCCCCTCCGACGTTCAGGACGCGCTGATCACGATCCTGTCCGAGAAGGCGCTGCCGATCCCCGAGCTCGACGACGAGGTCCAGGCCGTTCAGGGCTTCAACGTGATCGCCACGGCCAACGACCGCGACCGCGGCGTCAACGAGCTCTCCAGCGCGATGCGCCGCCGCTTCAATACCGTCGTGCTCCCGCTGCCGGCCACCGCTGACGAGGAGGTCGACATCGTCCGGCTGCGGCTGGACAGCATCGGCGCTGCGCTCGAGCTCCCGCCGGTCGAGCCCGCGATGGACGAGATCCGGCGCGTGGTCACGATCTTCCGCGAGCTGCGCACGGGCGTCACCGAGGACGGTCGCACGAAGCTCAAGTCGCCGAGCGGCACGCTCAGCACGGCGGAGGCGATCTCCGTCCTCACGAACGGGCTCGCGCTCGCCTGCCACTTCGGCGACGGCAGCCTCACGCCTGGCGACGTCGCCGGCGGCCTCGCGGGAGCGGTGATCCAGGACCCGGTGCAGGATCGCGTGGTCTGGCAGGAGTACCTGGAGACGGTGGTGCGCGAGCGCGACGGCTGGAAGCCGCTGTACCGCGCCTGCCGCGAGCTGTGACCCACGCGGTCTTTGGGATCCGTCACCACGGCCCGGGCTCGGCGCGCTCGGTGGAGCGGGCGCTCGACGAGCTGGAGCCCGACGCAGTGCTGGTCGAGGGCCCGCCGGAGGGCGACGCGCTGCTCGAGCTCGCCGCGCACGAGGAGATGGAGCCGCCCGTGGCGCTGCTCGCCTACGTGCCGGACGAGCCGCGGAAG
The DNA here is from genome assembly GCA_046744275.1 of Actinomycetota bacterium. GTDB lineage: Bacteria > Actinomycetota > Thermoleophilia > Solirubrobacterales > Solirubrobacteraceae > DASSUW01. The sequence goes on along the minus strand of JBKOYW010000166.1, from coordinate 714 downwards.
GCGACGTTCTACCCGATGGCCCGCTTCTCGCCCGAGTGGCGGGCGATCCGCCACGCGCTGCGCCGCGGCGTGCCGGTCCGGCTGATCGACCTGCCGGCGTCGTTCCGGCTGGCCGAGGAGGACGGGCGGCCTTCGGCTGTGCGCGCCGACCCCCTGGCCGCGCTCGCCGAGGCGGCCGGGCACGGGGACGCGGAGCGCTGGTGGGAGGACGTGGTCGAGGCGCGGCGCGACGGGCTCGGCGCGTTCGCCGCGATCGCCGAGGCGATGGCCGCCCTGCGCGAGACGTTCCCGGCCGAGGGCCGCGAGGCGGAGGTCGAGGCGCGCCGCGAGGCGCACATGCGCCAGGGCATCCGCGCGGCTTTGAAGGACGGCGCGGAGCGCGTGGCCGTCATCTGCGGCGCCTGGCATGCGCCGGCGCTCGCCGAGCTCGGACCGGCGGCGCCAGACGCCCGGCTCCTGCGCGGGCTGCCGAAGGTCAAGGTGGCCGCCACCTGGGTCCCGTGGACGTACGAGCTGCTCGCCCGCGAGAGCGGCTACGGCGCGGGCGTCGACTCGCCCGCGTGGTACGAGCAGCTGCACGACGAGCCGGGGGATCCGGTGAGCCGCTGGCTGGCCGGTGCCGCGCGGTTGATGCGCGAGGCGGGCACCGACGCGTCCGCCGCGCAGGTCGTCGACGCCGCGCGGCTGGCCGGCGCGCTCGCCGCCGTGCGCGAC
>JBKOYW010000428.1:0-4662 GCA_046744275.1 Actinomycetota bacterium | reverse complement strand
CCTCGCGCCGGTCGTCCCCGATCCACACCGGGACCTTCAGCGGGCCCTTCTCGTCGTGCCGTTTGAGCGCGTCGGCGAGGCCGGCGCGAACCGACGCGCGGCGCAGCTCGAGGATCGGCTCGTTGGTGAAGGGCTTCACGGCGTGAGGGACGATAGCCGCGGCGGCACGAACCCCGGCTGGGTGGGGAGGCGGGGGAGCCGGCCGGGTCGGCGGTCCGTGGCGCGTTTGCGGCGATATATACGCCGTGAAGGCGCCAAGCGCCTCCGGTCGCCGCGGTCGATCCCGCCTGCCTCAATGCCCGAAGTTCAGGCCGCGGCCGACGCCCGCGGCTTGGCGAGCAGCTCGTCGAGCGCCGCGCCCCGCGCCTGCTCGGCCAGGAAGCTCTCGTTCGACGTGTTCTCCAGCAGCCGCCGCACGAGGTAGGCCATGCCCGCGACCAGGTCGCCGACCGGGCAGTAGGTCCGCACCCGCAGTCCCTGGCGCGCGATCGCGGTCTGCAAAGGATCTCCGAGCCCGCGCAGGACCTGCATCTCGAGGTCCGCCTCGGAACCACCAGACAGGCGGTTGTACGCGATCGCGTGGCTGACCGAGCGCAGGTTGTGGGAGGCGATCGCCACCCGCACCGCCGGTCGGGCGTCGAGCAGCCGCCGGGTCAACGCCTCGAAGTTCAGGTCGCAGTCGGCCTTGACGTCGAAGACCGGCGAGTCCCATCCGTGCTGCTGCGCCTGCACGATCTCGTGGTCCCAGTAGGCGCCCTTCACGAGCCGGATCGTCAGCGGATGCGCCCGCGAAACCCGCCCGAGCCAGTCGAGGATCGTGTCGAGCGACTGCGGCGAGTCGCGCAGGTACGCCTGGAGCACCAGCCCCGCGGACGGGCCGGCCCGGAACTCGTCCTCGGACAGCAGCTCGAGGATCAGCTCCAGCACCGGGTCGCGCGAGTCCATCGACTCCATGTCGATATGCAGGTGCGCGCCCAGCTCGTGGGCGCGGCGCAGCAGCGGGCGCAGCCGGTCGGCGGCGTCCTCCTTGCCGCGGCGCGGCGCGTCCGGCCGCAGCAGCGGCGTCAAAGCAGACACCTTGACCGACAGGTTCGCCCGCGGCAGCGTGCCCGCGCTGTCGCGCTCGAGCTGCGGGCGCTCCGGCCAGCGGCGTGCGGCGGCGACCAGCGTCTCCAGGGCGTCCGCGCAGCGGTTGGCGTAGCGCTGCGCCTCGGCCTGGGTGACGGTCGCCTCGCCGAGCAGGTCGACCGAGGAGGCGACGCCGTCCTTCCACAGGTCGCGCAGCACGCCCATCGCCGCCTTCGGGTCCTCGCCGACGATGAACCGGTGCGCCATGTGCCGGACGCCCGCCGCGGCCGCGGCGCCGAGCGCCGCACGGCCGGCCTTCGTGTTGCCCATCCGCATCGCCACACCCACCGGAGGAGGCGGCGTGTCCATCTCGCCGAGGAAGCCGGTGAGGTGGCGCGCGAGGTCCTCGAGCGACCGGCAGGCGGGCACGACGTCGACGAACCGGAACAGCGCTGCCTTGAGCTCGGCGTCCTGGGAGGCGAGGTCCATCGCCTTCTCGTCGAACGCCTTCAGCGGGTTGCGGGTGACAGGCATCGCCGCTGCGAGCCGCGTCCCGACCCCGTACAGCTCCTGCTCCAGAGCGCGCTCGTCAACCATGTGCTGGGAACATTACGACCATGCCACGTCACGTGGGACTGCTCTCGGTCGCCGCCCCGATGCACGACGAGGAGGGCACGGCGGCGGCGTTCCACGCCCGCGTGGTCGCGGCGCTGGAGGGCGTCCCGTTCGAGCTCGTGATCGCCGACGACGGCAGCCGCGACGGCACCCCGGCCGAGCTCGCCAGGCTCGCGGAGGCCGATCCCAGGGTCAAGGTCGTCACGCTGTCGCGCAACTTCGGCCACCAGGCCGCGCTGACCGCCGCGCTCGAGCACACGAGCGGCGACGTGGTGGTGATGCTCGACGGCGACCTCCAGGACCCGCCCGAGGTGATCCCGGACATGGTCGAGCGCTGGCGGGAAGGGGCGGACGTGGTCTACGCGGTCCGAAGCCGCCGCGTGGGGGAGACGGCGTTCAAGCGCACGACCGCGAGCTGGTTCTACCGGCTCTTCCGCCGGATGGCCGACATCGACCTCACCCCGGAGTCCGGCGACTTCCGGCTCATGGACCGCCGCCCGCTCGACGTGCTGCTCGCGATGCCCGAGCGCAACCGCTTCCTGCGTGGGATGAGCGTGTGGGTCGGCTTCACGCAGACCGCGGTGACGTTCGAGCGTGAGGCGCGCGCGGCCGGCAAGACGAAGTACACGCTCCGCCGCATGCTGCGCTTCAGCTTCGACGCCATCACCAGCTTCTCGCACCGTCCGCTGCAGTTCGCGACGCTGCTCGGGTTCGCGTTCTCCGCGCTCGCATTCCTCGCGATCCCGCTGACCGTGGTCGCGCGTTACACGAACATCTACGAGCGAGGCGTGCCGACCACGATCGTGATCGTCCTGCTCCTCGGCGGGATCCAGCTGATCTGCGTCGGCATCATCGGCGAGTACGTCGGGCGCATCTACGACGAGGTCAAGCACCGCCCGCTGTACGTCGTGCGCAAGAAGGCGAACCTCGAGAAGTGAGGATCGCCGTGATCGGGGCGGGCGTGGCCGGGCTGGTCGCCGCCCACCGGCTCACTGCCGCCGGGCACGCGGTCGACGTGTACGAGCGCTGGCCGGGGCTCGGCGGCCAGGCGGCGACGCTCGACGTCGGCGGCGGCCACCGGCTGGAGCGCTACTACCACCACCTGTTCACCACCGACCGCCACATCGCCGCGCTCTACGACGAGCTGGGGTTGGAGATCGAATGGCGGCCGTCGAGCGTGGCGATGTTCGCCCGCGGGCGCCAGTGGCCGTTCACCACTCCCGGCGACCTGCTGCGCTTCGGCCCGCTGACCCCGGTGGAGCGGGTGCGCATGGGTGTCGCCGTGCTCGCGCTCCAGCGGCGCGGCGACCGGGCGGCGTTCGAGCGCGTGACCGCCCGCGAGTGGATCGAGCGCTGGATGGGGCGTGGACCATGGCGGGAGGTGTGGGGGCCGATGCTGCGCGGCAAGTTCGGCGCTCGCGCCGACGACATCGCGATGGTGTGGCTCTGGAACAAGCTCCGCCTGCGGCGCGGGGAAGACGCACGCGAGGAGCGGCTCGGCTACCCGGCCGGCTCGTGGGAGCCGCTGTTCGAGGCCCTTCAGCGCTCGATCGAGGGCCACGGCAGCCGCGTGCTGATCGACCGGCCGGCGGTCCGGATCGAGCCCGGCTTCGAGGTGACGTACGGTGCGCCCGGCTCGTTCCGCGCCGGGCACGACCCGCGCGCGTTCGAGCCGGCCGGGGCCGAGCGCTACGACCGCGTGCTGGCCACCGTCCCCAACGACGTGTTCGCGCGACTCACCGATCTGCCGGAGCCGCCGATCGAGTACTTCGCGGCACTTTGTCTGCTGCTCGAGCTCGACCGCCCGTTCAGCGGCTTCTACTGGACCAATGTCGCCGACCGCGAGCTGCCGTTCGTCGGGCTGATCGAGCACACGAACTTCGTCGAGCCGGAGCGCTACGACGGGCGCCGGTTCCTCTACGTCGCCAACTACCTCGAGCACGGGCACGAGCTGCTCGGCCTCGACGCCGACGCGCTGCTGGAGCGCTACCTGCCCGGCCTGCGCCGGGTGAACTCGGCGTTCGATGGCTCGTGGGTGGTCGACCGCTGGCTGCACCGCGAGCCGGCCGCGCAGCCGATCGTCACGGTCGGGTACCACGAGCGCATCCCGCCGCTCCGCACACCGGCCGCGGGCCTCGTGCTCGCCAACACCACCCAGGTGTATCCCGAGGACCGCGGCACCAACTACGCCGTCCGACTCGGCGACCAGGCGGCCAGGGCGGTGCTCGAGTGAGCGCGCTCGGCATCGACGTCGGCGGCACGTTCACCGACGCCGTGCTCGTCGGCCCCGACGGCATGGTCACGGCCAAGGTGCTGAGCACGGCGCAGCAGGAGGAGGGCGTCGTGGCGGCGGCGCGCGAGGTGCTCGAGCGCGCCGGTCTCGAGCCCGGCGACGTGACGCACTTCGTCCACGGCTCCACCGTGGCCACCAACGCGCTGCTCACCCGCCGCCTCGCGCGCACCGCGCTCGTCACCACCAAGGGCTTCCGCGACCTGCTGTTCCTCGGCCGGCAGGCGCGCCCGAGCCTGTACCGGCTGCACGAGGCGCCGACGCCGCCGGTGGTCGAGCGGCGGCTGTGCGTGGAGGTCGACGAGCGGATGGGGCCCGAGGGCGTGATCCGCGAGCTGTCCGAGGCGAGCGTGGAGCGGGCCGCCAGGCGCCTGGCGCGCGCCCGCGTGGAGGCGGTCGCGATCTGCCTGCTGTTCGCGTTCCGCGACCCCGCGCATGAGGCGCGCGTGGCCGAGATCCTCCGCGAAGCGCTGCCGGAGTCGTTCGTCGTCGCCTCGCACGAGGTCGCCGCCGAGGTCCGCGAGTTCGAGCGCGCGACCACCGCGACGGTCGACGCCGCGCTCGGCCCGCCGACCGGCCGCTACGTAGGCCGGCTGCGCGCCGCGACCGGCGAGGCCGGCCTGCCCGAGCCGCACGTGATGTTGTCCTCGGGCGGCGTGGCGACGCTCGAGCAGGCTGCAGCACACCCC
>JBKOYW010000215.1:0-2404 GCA_046744275.1 Actinomycetota bacterium | reverse complement strand
ATGCTGCGCGACCTCGACGCCGACACGGTCGACTTCCAGCCCAACTACGACGGCGAGGACCAGGAGCCGACGGTCCTGCCGTCGCGCTTCCCGAACCTGCTCGTCAACGGCTCGTCCGGCATCGCCGTCGGCATGGCCACGAACATCCCGCCGCACAACCTGCGCGAGGTCGCCGGCGCGGTCATCGCCTACATCGACGACCGCGACATCGACACCGCCGGGCTCATGAAGCACATCAAGGGCCCGGACTTCCCGACGGGCGGGTCGATCCTCGGCGCGTCGGGCATCCGCGAGGCTTACGAGACCGGCCGGGGCCGCGTGCGCGTGCGCGCCCGCGCGCACTCCGAGCCGCTCTCGCACGGCAAGGAGGCGATCATCGTCACCGAGCTGCCCTACGCGGTGAAGAAGGGCGGCGAGGGCGGCGTCATCCGCAAGATCGCCGACCTGCACGCGGAGAAGAAGCTCACCGAGATCACGAACATCGAGGACCACTCGGACCGCCGCGGCATGCGGATCGTGATCGAGCTCAAGCGCGACGCGAACCCGAAGGTCGTCCTCAACAAGCTCTACAAGCACACGCAGCTCCAGACCACGTTCGGCGTGAACATGGTCGCCCTGGTCGACAACGTGCCGCGCACGCTCTCGCTGCGCGAGGTGCTCGAGAGCTACGTGCGGCACCAGCGCGAGGTCATCGTCCGCCGCTCCAAGCACGAGCTGCGCTCGCTCGAGGCGCGCGTGCACCGGCTCGAGGGCCTACTGATCGCGCTCGATCACCTCGACGAGGTGATCGCGCTGATCCGCGGCTCGCGCGACCGCGACGTCGCCCGCGCCGGCCTGATGGACCGCTACGGGCTGACCCAGATCCAGGCCCAGGCGATCCTCGATCTCAGGCTCCAGCAGCTGACCGCGCTCGAGGCGGACTCGATCAAGCGCGAGCACGCCGACCTGGTCGAGCGGATCAAGGAGCTGCGCGAGCTGCTTGGCGACGAGGACAAGGTCCTCGCGCTGATCAAGGAGGAGCTGCAGGAGATCGCCGACCGCTACGGCGACGAGCGCCGCACGGTGATCGCGCCGAGCGAGGACGACCTCGACATCGAGGACCTGATCGCCGATCAGCAGATGGTGATCGCGATCTCGCACTCGGGCTACATCAAGTCGCTTCCGCTCGCCACGTACCGGCAGCAGCGCCGCGGCGGGGTCGGCATCACTGGGATGGACCTCAAGGAGGACGACTACATCGAGCACCTCTTCGTGTGCTCGACGCACGACTTCCTGCTCTTCTTCACGAACCGCGGCAAGGTCTATCGCTCGAAGGTCTACGACCTGCCGGAGGCCGGCCGCACGTCCAAGGGCCGCTACCTCGGCAACGTGCTGCCCCTGCGCGAGGGCGAGCGGGTGCAGTCCGTGCTCGCGACGCGCGATTTCTCGGAGACCGAGTACCTGCTCTTCGCAACCCGCCAGGGCATCGTCAAGAAGACCGAGTTCGGGCTCTACAACACCCCGATCAAGGCCGACGGCATCATCGCGATCAAGATCCGCGACGACGACGAGCTGGTCGCCGTGCGGCGCGTCGACCCGGGCGACGAGATCCTGATGGTCTCCCACGAGGGCCTGACCGTGCGCTTCAAGGAGGAGGACGCCCGCGCCATGGGCCGCGACACCAGCGGCGTGCGCGGCATGGACGTCTCCGGCAAGGACAACTACGTGCTGGCGATGGACGTCGCGCGGCCCGGCCAGGACCTGCTGGTGATCACCGAGGCCGGCTACGGCAAGCGCACCGACGTCGACGAGTACCGCCTCACGTCGCGTGGGGCCAAGGGCGTCAAGACCATCTCCTTCACCGAGGCCAAGGGCCTGCTGGCCGCGGCGCTGGTCGTGCGCGAGCACGAGGAGCTCGTCTTCATCTCGCAGTACGGCATGGTCCAGCGCACCGGCGTGCGCGGCATCAACCGCTATGGCCGCGCCGCGCAGGGCGTGCGGGTGATGAACCTGCGCGAGGGCGACGAGGTGTCCGCAGTCGCGCTCGTTGTCGAGTCGGCGGCCGACGTGGCCAACGGCAACGGCGGCGGAAACGGCGCCGCCCCTGCCGAAGCCGCGGGCGTCGTCGCGATCGAGCCGGACGGGAACGGCTCGGTCGAGGAGGACGAGCCGGACGACGCCGAAGAGACAGGCGACGAGGAGTGACGAGCCGCGCGCAGCAGCGAGTCGCCACGCTCCCCAGGCGAACAGTCGTGCTCCGCCGCGCAGTTCGCTACTCTCCGCTGACCAGAGAAAGGGGGTGGTCCGAAGTTGAGTGACAGTTCTTGTGGGACCCTGGAGGTGTCCGGCCGCTAGCAGCCGGTGCTGGACCCGCTGGAGCGGAATCCACACCGTGACACCGCCGCCATCGGCGCCGGAGTTGGTC
>JBKOYW010000149.1:0-7517 GCA_046744275.1 Actinomycetota bacterium | reverse complement strand
CTCGTGCGCGGCGTGGTCGACGACAGCCCGGCGGCACGCGCCGCCGTCGAGCGCGGCGACCTGCTCGTGCGCGCCGGCGACCGCACGCTCGCCAGCATGGACGACCTCTTCGAGGCGCTCGACCGCGCCGGCGACACGCTCGCGCTCGGAATCGTCCGCGGCACCGAGGAGCGCGAGCTGGAGGTCGACCTCCGCTCGTCCTGAAGGCACGTCAGTTCGCGCGAGTGGATGCGCCTCGGTCCGTGCGGTCAACGCACTTCAGTTCGTGAAGTCTTGCGATATCCTTTGGGTTCGTGGCGAACTCCGACTGTCCCGTCTGCCGAACCGCCGACATCGTGTGCGGCAAGTGGACGCTGCTCGTGATCCGCGACCTTGCCGACGGTCGGTCGCGGTTCTGCGAGCTCGAGCGCTCGCTTCAGGGCATCTCGCCGCGGACCCTCTCGCTGCGCCTGCGCGCGCTCGAGGAGGAGGGCATCGTCAAGCGCCAGACGTACCCGGAGGTCCCCCCGCGCGTCGAGTACGCGCTGACGGAGAAGGGCCGGGCGCTGGTGCCGATCGTCGAGTCGATGCGCGTCTACGGGCGCGAGTGGCTCAACGAGGACGGGTCCTGCGCCGTCGAGAAGCCCGCCGCGGCCGAGCCGGTCGCGGCCTGACGAACCGCGCCCGCCGGGCGCGATCCGTGGGCGCGAGCTTGCATTCCGTCCGCCGGACATGCAATCCCGCGTGCGCGCGGGAGGAGGGCCGTCTGCGGGGGCGAACGAGCCGCGCATGCACAACCGCGCCCTGCACGACTCGCTTGCCGCCTTCGTGGAGGAGGCCGCGTGGCAGCTCGCCGAGGAGGTCTCCGGGGGCGCCGAGGTGCCCTTCGAGCTCATCGAGCAGGGCCGCGCGTCGGCCCCGCTCTACTGCTACCGGCCGCTGACCGGCCGCTTTCTCGCCGACCGCTCGAGCGAGCTCGCCAAGCTGCCGTCCTACCCGCCCGCGGTCCAGGGGCTCACGACGCTGCCCGACCTCCCGGGCTACCTGAAGGTCCGCGGCCGCCGCACGCCGTCGCCCGACCGCCGCCTGCAGGCCGACGCCGCGCTGCAGGCGTTCCTGACCGCGGTGTGGGCCGAGTCGACCGACTTCGCGTTCGACTCCGAGCGCTTCCAGGTCGCGTTCGCCGAGCTCGAGGAGGCCGCATACAGCGACAGGACGCTCTCGGTCGTCCTCGCCGCCGTCGAAGGGCTGGTGCTCGAGAGCGACGAGGTGCAGCTCGGCGACGGCCTCGCGCTCGTGCGCGCCGAGACGCTCCACGACGTGCCGATCGAGCTGCGCGACGACGAGATGGGCACGGTCGCGATGCTCGCACTCGACGCCGCCGCCGGGGACGGCCGCGCGCTCGAGGACGCCGGCCGGCGGCTCCGGCGCCTCCAGACCGCGCTGCGATTGTGGGACGACGCCGAGCCGTCGCTCGGCCCGACGGCCTGGGCGCGCACCGGCGGCAGCGCCTGGACCGCGGTGCCCCTGGCCACCGGGGTCCGCCGCGACACCGGTGACTGCCTGCTCGCGGCCGACGAGGAGGACCCGCTGCGCGCCTTCTGCTCGCTCGTCGCCCGCCGCACGCCGCGCCGCGGCGAGCTCGCGTGGGCGCTGCGCCGCTTCGAGCTCGGGTGCGAGCGCGCCAGCGCCCTCGAGGCGCTGACCGACTGGCTGCTCGCCTGCCGCGCCCTGCTCGCCGACCCCGACTCACCCGGTTACGACGGCATGGCCGAGCGCCTCGCCGTGATCTGCGCCACCCCAGACGACCGCCCGGCGCTCGAGGCCCGGCTCGACGAGGCGATCCGCCTCGAGCGGGCCGCGATCGCCGGGCGGGTGCGCCCCGACCCACAAGTCGAGGACCTGATCGCCGATCTCGGCGGGAACCTGCGCGCCGTCCTGCGTGACGTCCTCTGCGGCCATCTCGACCCGCAGCTGCGGCGCGTCGCAAACGAGATGGCGAGCGAGGAGCAGCTCGCCTGACGATCGGGTAGACCCGCACCAGTCGAGAGGAGGAACCCGATGGCTGGTGAAGACAAGGGCGAATGGGCTGAAGTGGCCAAGGAGGGGATCGTGCCCGACGAGCTGAGCAGCTCGGACGAGTCGGGTCCCGTCGGCCGCGAAGCCGACTCCGACGAGCCGGCGACCGAGGCCGGCATCGATCCGCACGGCGGCGACGACGCCGACGCGGTCGCCGACGGCGGCCCCGAGGTGCCGGAGGACGTCGAGCCCGACCTCAAGGACGTCGCCGCCGCGGCCCGTGAGGCGGACAAGGACTGATCAGTCGGCGCCGAACAGGTGCCCGCGCACCAGCGCGAGGCCCTCGACGTCGTGGACATCGCCGTCGAGCTCGGGCACGAGGATCATCGGCGGGTTACCCAGCTGCGCCCGCAGGCGCTCGACGCTCGCGGCCTCGCGCACGGCCAGCGCGTGCACCTCGTGGGCAGCGGTGGCGACCCGTGCCGCCAGGTCGGCGTCGAGGCCGTCCGGGAGCGCGCCGTCCGGCCCCGGCGGGGCGTGGAGGCGGTTGACGACGACCCCGCCGAACGGCATCGAGGCGGCCGCGAGCTTGCGGTGGAAGAAGATCGCCTCCTCGACCGGGTCGTGGCGCGGCGCGGTGACGATCAGGAACGTCGTGCCGGGGTCCTCGAGCAGCGCGCCGACGCGCCGGGCGCGCTCGGTGAACCCGTCGATCATGCCGCCGAGCGCGCGGAAGAAGACCGACAGGTCGTGCAGGAGGTCGACGCCGGTGAGCCGCTCCATCAACCCGAACACGACGCCGGTCCCGCGGCCCAGCAGCCGCCCGCCGAGACCGGCCGGCCGCAGGAACATCTTGATCGCGCGGCCCTGGAAGAAGCCGGTCAGCCGCGCCGGCGCGTCGAGGAAGTCGAGCGCATTGCGCGAGGGCGGCGTGTCGAGCACGAGCAGGTCGTAGTCGCCCTCCTGGTCGAGCTCGTAGAGCTTCGCGATCGCCGTGAACTCCTGCGACCCCGCGACCGCGCTCGAGAGCTGCTGGTAGATCCGGTTGGCGAGCACTTCGTCCCGGGTCGCGGGATCGGGCGCCAGGCGCTCGATCAGCGCGTCGAACGTGCGCTTGGCGTCGAGCATCAGCGCCCACAGCTCGCCGCGGATCTGCACGCCGTGCTCGCTGAAGCGCTCCGGGTCGACGAGCCGCGGCTCGTTGCCGAGCTCCTCGAGCCCAAGCGAGTCCGCGAGCCGCTTGGCCGGATCGATCGTGACCACCGCGACCTTGAGCCCGCGCTCGGCCATGCCCATCGCGAGCGCGGCGGCGGTCGTCGTCTTGCCGACCCCACCGGACCCCGCGCAGACGACGATCCGGCGGCCCTCGAGCAGCTCGAGCATCCGGTCAGGGTACGGCCACCTACGATCGTCGGATGAGGACCGCGTTCGCGCGCGCCGCGGCGGCCGACGGCATCGTGCTCGAGAGCGCGACGTTCGACTGGCTGTGCGAGCAGGGGCACATCGGGCTCGAGCGTGTGGCCAAGGGCCGGCGCGATCCCGCGCTGGTCGAGCCCGTCAAGGCAGCGCTCGAGGTGCTCGCCGCGATCTTCGCGCGCCTCGGCGGCGACGTCTCGGTCCTGCATGCCGCGCGCGAGAACCTGCTGCTGCCGGTCGAGCTGTTCCACGCTCCCACCGGGACCGTGATCGCGGTCGACGACGCGCCGCACTTCACCTCGTTCCGCCTCGCCGCGCTCGAGCTGTACCCCGAGGGCCTCGACGTGGAGGAGCAGAAGGCGCTGTGCCGCGAGTGGGGCGCGAGCACCGACGGCCTGTCCCGCGGCCTGGCCGCCAAGGGCTTCGGGTTCGGCGGCGTCCAGCGGGAGCGCGCCTACCACGACGCGCTGCTCGACCTCGCGGCGCCGGCGATGGGCCACCCGCCGGTGATCAGGCTCGCGGCCACCGACGGCGACGGCGCGGCCGCCTACCGCCGTCACCGCGAGACGCTCATCGGATCCTTATCGGCGAGCCCTTGATGTCGGTGATCGCGACGTTGACGGTCCGGCAGCGCGCGCAGCGGATCCGCACCTTCAGCGTCATCTGGATCTCGCTCATCGACTCGGCGAGCACATTGCCGCACTCGACGCACACGTAGTCGTCGGGCCCGTTCGCACGGAACACGGGGCGGTCGGGATCCTCCTGGATCGCCGTGCCGCCGTCGGGCGGCACCTCGCCCGGGCGCACCTCCCGCATCACCACGCGCGCCATCAGAGCTTTGCCAGCTTCCCCGTGAAGTCGGTGATCAGCGCGTCGAGCACGCCGGCCACGACGCCCTCGCCCATCGACGCCGCCTTGCCGGTGATCTGGGCGTTGGTGCTGACCGTGCCGCCGCCGTCGGAGAGCGCGAACACCACTGTCGCGTTCGCGTGGCCCTGGCCACCGGCCTCCTTCGACTTGACGGTCAGCACCGCGCGGTGGGCGTCCTGGTCCTTCTCGGTGACCTCCACCGTGCCGGTGAACGTCATCGACATCGCGCCCATCTTGACCAGGATCTCTGCCCGGACCGAGTCGTCACCGGTGCGCTCGAGCACCTTGCCGCCCTCGACGCACGGGACGACCTGCTCGAGGTCGGTGATCGTGGCGAAGCTCTCGTCGATCGGCTTCGACATCGAGAACGGGTGCTCGAGCTGGACGGCCATGGACTCTCCCTGGGTTTGCTGAGGATAGGCTCCGGCGCGTGTCGACCTACACGCTGGGCCCTGAGGACGGGATTCTCTCGGTGCGGACGTCGCGGACCGGCGCCGTGGCCAAGGCCGGGCACGACCTGGTGATCCACGTGACCGAGTGGAGCGCGACGCTCGACACCGACGCGCCGAGCCTGACGCTCGACGCCGACGCGACCTCGCTGCGCGTGCGCGAGGGCACCGGCGGCATGAAGCCGCTCGACGAGGACGACCTGACGAACATCGAGATCACGATCGACGACGAGGTGCTGCGGCGGCGGGACATCAGCTTCCGCTCGACCCGCGTCGAGCCCACCGAAGGCGGCCTGCGCGTGGAGGGCGACCTGACGCTGGTGGGCAACACGCGCCCGATCGCCTTCGACCTCGCGCTCGGCGACCGCGTCACGGGCGTCGCCGTCGTCAAGCAGACCGACTGGGGCATGAAGCCGTACACGGCGCTGTTCGGCGCGCTGAAGGTCGCCGACGAGGTGCGCGTGGAGATCGACGCCGCGCTGCCTCAATCGCGATAGACCGTCTGGGCGTCGAGGCCGCCCTCGACCCCCGGCGGCAGCGGGCCGGACCCGTGCGCGTAGAGCGCGATGTCCTCGATCGTCTTGTAGTTCTCGCCGGCCGCCCACGCGCCGTTCGACCAGGTGAGCGAGTCCGGCGCGGTCTCCAGCGCCATGCCGGCGAGCAGCTGCGCCTTGTCGCGGATCTTCGCTGTGGCGCTGGCGATCGCGGCCGGCGCTCCGTCGGACGGGCTCGTGTTGAACCCGTGGCCTTGGCCGAAGCGGTCCGTGTCGGCGGGCACGACCTTGACGTCGAGCGGCGGCACCCCGAGCTCGCGCGCCACGAGCTGCGCATACTCGCCCTCGCGCCCGTCGGCCTCGGTGGTGAGGCTGAGCACCATCTTGCCCGTCGGGTGCACGCGCAGGAAGACCGCCCGGTACGCCTCGTCACTCATTCGTACGACTCCTCTCCTCGGCAAGGCGCTGGCGCTCCTGGTGGGCGGTCAGCGCGTTGTGGTCCTCCCGGTCGCAGAAGGCGGGCTGCGGCCCGCCCAGGGGATGCGGCGGCACGGCCGGCCGCTCGCACCCTGGGTAGATGCAGACCTTCGGCTCGTCACTCATCGGTGATCCATCCAGGCGTCGTGTGGCCGCGGCTCGGGCCGTGGCCACTGGGCATCGCGACCGAGCTGCCCGCCACCGGGGTCGCGCTCGCCCACGACTCCGGCTCGGCCTGTTCCTCGACCTCGGGCGGGTCGGTCGCCGCGCCACCGATCGCGGCGACCACCTCGCCGAGGGCCTTGAAGCTGTGGCCGCTGACCAGCGCGTCGCAGTGCGGGAGCGCCGCCACCATGCCGCCGGCCTGGACCGAGAACGCGTTCGCGCTCACCCGCGGGTTGACCCACACGATGCGGTGCGCGAGCCGCGCGAGGCGCTCCATCTCGCGGGCGACGAGCGCGGGGTCGCCGCGCTCCCAGCCGTCGGACAGGATCACGACCACGGCGCCGCGCGCCATCCCGCGACGGCCGTGCCGGTCGTTGAACGCCTTCAGGGCGTCGCCGATCCGAGTGCCGCTCGACCAGTCCGGCGCCGTCTCGGCGGCGCGCTGGATCGCGCGCTCGGGGCTGCGGGACGCGAGCGCGCGGGTGAGGCGCGTGAGCCGCGTGGCGAACGCGAACGCCTCGGCGTTCGGGCTGCTGCCGGCGGCGCAGGTCAGGAACTGCAGGTACGCGCGCGCGTAGGGCTCCATCGAGCCAGAGATGTCGCACAGCAGCACGAGCCGGCGGCGCACGACGCGGCGGTGGCGGCGGGCGAGCCGGATCGGGTCGCCGCCGGTGCGCAGGCTGCCGCGCAGCGTGCGCCGCATGTCGATGCGCTGGCCTCCCCGGCCCTTCTCGTAGCGGCGCGTGCGGCGCGGCGGCGTCTCGAGCCGCAGTCGCGTCATGAGCTGGTACAGGTGCGCCAGCTCGTGCGGCTCGAGCGCGTCGAAGCGCTTGGTCGCCAGCCGCTCCTCGTCGCTGGCCATCAGCAGCGGCATCTCGATCTCCTCGCCTTCGCGCTCGCTCGTCGACGGGCTCGTGCCGCGGCGGCCGGGCGGGGTCCGGTGAACCGTGGGCTCGGGCGTCTCCGCGGTGTCGTCGCGCGGAGCGGGCGCGCCGCCGAAGACGGCGGCGAACACGGCGTCGAACGCCGGCACCTGCGCCGGGTCGGTCACGAGCACGGCGCGCGCGGTCCAGTACAGCCGCCGGCGCGAGATCGGACGGACGAGCTGGAGCGCGTGGGCGAGGTCGGCCGAGCGCGCGGGCGTCATCGGCAGGCCGGCGTCGTGCAGCCGCCGGCTCAGCGCGCCGACCAGCGGCGGCAGGTCGAGGTGCACGGTCTCGATCACGGCTGCCGCACGAGCTGCTCGAGGCCGGCCGCGCGGATCACCTCCTGGTCCTCGCCGTACTTGAGCACCGCGCCGAGCGTGCGGTCGAGCGTCGCGGCGTCGAGCGCCTCGACGCCAAGCAGGTCGAGCGCCGCCAGCCAGTCGATCGCCTCGGCGATCCCGGGCGGCTTCTGCACGTCGCTGTCGCGCATGCGGGCGACCGCGGTGGCGACCTGCACCGCGAGCACCTGCGAGGCGCCCTTCACCCGCCGGCGGATGATCTCGACCTCGCGGTCCGGCCGCGGGTACTCGATCCAGTGGTACAGGCAGCGGCGCTTGACCGCGTCGTGCAGGACGCGCGTCCGGTTCGAGGTCAGCACGATGATCGGCGGGTGCGCGGCACGGATCGTGCCGATCTCGGGGATCGTCACGGCGGCGTCGGTG
>JBKOYW010000461.1:0-5444 GCA_046744275.1 Actinomycetota bacterium | reverse complement strand
AAGAACAGGACGATCCATAGCGTGGCCGGGATCACACCGACGGCGCCGTGGACGCGATCCAGGCGAGCCTCTTCTCGCGCCGAGGTCTGGTCGAGCCACTTGTCGTAGGCCGACTGCTCGATCGCGGTCCTCGGATCCACCGTTTGAAAGGTGCGAAACAGCCGTACGCCCCAGGGGTTGATCGCGTCTCCTTGCGTGCCCGCAACCATCCGGTCCCACTCGCCGTTGACGACCGACCGCCCGTAACAGACCAGCTCGCCGGTCAGCTCGCCGCTGGCCGGCTGTGGAAAGGACAGGGCGTTCTCGACCTGCTGCGTGACGATCAGCGCCTCCTGCTCGGCGCCCGTCCGCGACTGGTCATAGCTCGTGAAGGCGAGGAATACGATGAACCCGAGCAGCACCGAGAACCCCGTCGCCAGCACCCCGAAGACCCCGGCCGCGCGATCGCCGTCCTCGAAGTACCCCCCTTGTGGCGCGCGACGGCGCACGAGCAGCAAGGCCGTGGCCGCCACCGCGACCGCGACGCCGATGATCAGGAACGCCAGGACGATGTTCATCGCCGGCCGCCGCGAACTCGTGCTCGTTCGTCCATGGTCAGACCGCTGCACAATCGCTCGGCCGGATCCGGCATCGGCGCGCCGTCATCGGGCTCGAGCGTCGCGAGCCAGCTCAGGACCGCGTCAGGCGTCGTGATCGAGGCCGGCACATCCGTGGTCGCGCTCATATCGCCATCTCCTGACTCGGACGCCTGCACGCATGCGGCGCGTCCCGACCGAATCTAAGCGGCGCCCGATCGCATCGCATCCTCCCGATCGGATGCACCCGCCGACCCGCGGGCATGGCGTGCCGAACCCGGGCGATTCCTGGTTGCGACGAGCGCGTGCACCGCATCATACGGTGGCGAACGTGCGCCGCAGGGTGTGCGGCGTGAGACGCTCGATCGGCTCCTGCGCCAGCTCGGCGAGCATGCGGTTCGCTTCGTCGCGGCACGATGATCCTGTGCAGGATGTTCGTTGTGTACGCGATCCGCGCCGGCCATCGTCGCGTCGCGGCTGCGAATGCGCTCGGCGCGCAGCATCGCCATCGTCACGGCCTGAGCGCGGCTGGGGCGGGGTAACATGGCGCGATGCTGCTCAGGCCGCTAAGACGCGCGCCGATGATGCTCGGCGGCGTCGGCTTCCAGGCCGGCTTGGACGAGGCGCGGCGCAAGCAGATCGAGGCCGAGCGGCAGGCGGCCGCCCGCGCCGTCCAGGCACAGGCGCCCAGGCCCGACATCGTCGAGCAGCTCAAGGCTCTGAAGGCGCTCCACGACAGCGGCTTTCTCTCGCCGGAGGAGTTCCGGATGGCGAAGCGCATGGTGCTGGGCGACTGAGCGACGAGACGACCGCTTTGCGCTCCGGACCCGTCCAACTCCTCGTCGTCGGCTTCGACCGGCCCGACTTCAGCGGCGAGATGCTTGCAGAGTTCGAGCGCCTACGCGAGAGCGACGCCGTGCGCGTCATCGACCTGCTGGTGGTTCATAAGGGCACCGATGGCGTCGTCCGGCGCTTGGAACATTCCGACCTCACAGCCGGCGGGAACGAGGGCGTCGGCACTGTGGTCGGCGCGCTGATCGGGCTCGACGCGCCACTCGGCGCGACGCGCGAGCAAACCGATCGCGGTTCGCCGCCGGCCGAGGAAGAGTTCTGGTCTCTCGACGAGGCGATCCCGGACGACTCCGTCGCCGTGATCGCGCTCGTCGAGCACCGCTGGGCGATCGGCCCGCGCGACGCGATTCGCGCCGCGGGGGGCGCGCTGGTCGCCGACGCGTGGGTCCATCCGGCCGACCTCCTCGCCGCCGGGCTCACCGACGCCGAGGATGCGGCGCTCCCGGATGGCTGACGCGATCGGGCCGACGCTCGCTGCCGCGTCACCCGGTCCGGGTGATGCACGCGCGGAGCGCGTGCCGACACGATGACCGGGCCATGGACGCGGGCCCCCACCCGCGATTTCGCCATACGACTCGACGTCCTCTGGCACGACCTCGAGTGTGGCTACTACCGCGAGGATCTTCTGCTCTGGCACGAGCTCGTCGACAAAGCCGGCGCCCCAGTGCTCGACGTCGGCGCCGGCACCGGTCGGGTCGCCCTTCCGCTAGCGGCTCGCGGTACGCCGGTCGTCGCGCTCGACGTCGACCCGTCGCTCCTGGACGCGCTCGAGGACCGCGCCGCCGGGCTGCCCGTCGAAACCGTGGTCGCCGACGCACGGGAGTTCGCCCTTGACCGCCGGTTCCCGCTCATCCTAGTACCGATGCAGACGCTGCAGCTGGTCGGAGGGCGCCCCGGACGTACGGCGTTTCTGCGCCGCGCGCTGGAACACCTGGAGCCCGGTGGGCTGTTGGTCGCTGCTCTGGCCGACGCGATGGACTGCTTCGACGAGACTCACGACATGCCGCCGCTCCCCGACGTCTACGAGATCGACGGCGTGCGCTACGCCAGCCATCTAATCGGAGTGACGGAGGAAGATGGCCAAGCGGTGATCCATCGGCTCCGCGAGATCGCGGGCCCGGGCGAGCGCCGGGAGTCGCGAAGAGTCACCGTCCGGCTCGACCGTGTGTCCGCCCACGACGTGGCGGCGGAAGCGCGGGCGATCGGGCTTCTGAACGAACCGGACCTGTTCATCGGCGAGAGCGACGAGTACCTGGGTTCGACGGTGGTCGTTCTCCGCGCGCCGCATCTGCCGGTCCGGCCGACAGGTGCGATGCTCTCACCGAGCACCACGGAACAGCAACCCCCAGTGGAGGTAGCGATGGAAGCGCACAGCGAGGAACTCGGCCCCGTCGACATCGTCGTGATCGGCTATCCCGCCGACGCACCGATGACCGGCGAGGCGGTGCCGATCCTGCTCGACCTCGTCGAACGCGGCATCATCCGCGTGCTCGACGTGATGTTCGTAATGCAGGGCGAGGACGGCACGTTCACGGGGTTCGAGGCGATCGGACTCGACGAGAAGGGCGTCGGCGACCTGGCGATCTTCGAGGGCGCATCGTCGGGCCTGCTCGGCGACGATGACGTGGCGACCGCCGCCGAAACGCTCGAGCCCGGTAGCGCGGCCGTGATGATCGTCTACGAGAACCGTTGGGCAGGCCCGTTCGTGGCCGCCGTGCGGCGCAACGGCGGCGTGCTGCTCGACAACCAGCGCATCCCGACCGCCGACCTGCTCGCAGCCCTCGACGCGGTCGAATCGACCGCCTGACCGAAAGGACGATCAATGCCAGGATTGCTACGAGGGATGGCGCGCACGGCAGTCGTCGCCGGCACCGCCACCGCCGTCTCGAACCGCGTTAGCCGCCGCCAGGCCAACCGCTGGTCGCAGCAGGAGTACGAGCAGCAGCAGCAGTACGAGGCGCCGCCGCCTCCCCCGTCCGACGGGGGCGAGGACCGGATCGAACAGCTCAAGGAGCTGGCCGGGCTCAAGGAGCAGGGCGTCCTCACAGACGAGGAATTCGCGCGCGAGAAGGCGCGCATCCTCGCGACGTGACGTGACGCGAGCGGCGCTCCCCCCCGGGGAGCGCCGCTTCGCGGGGCGACTCGTGCGGCAGGGGGCGTCTGGCGCTTCGGGCGTGCGCGGCCATAGACTCGCCTGCGGGCATGACTGGCCGGCTCCACGAGCGAGAGCGCGACTTGGGCGTGATCGCGTGCCGGCGGCTCATGCGACGGTACGGCGACCGCGGCGCTCCCCGGCCTGAGCGCAGACCATGAACCGGAGCCGGCGACCGGATTCTTCCATCCCTTTCGGCCCATGAGCGACGTAGCGCCTCAAGCAGCCGGTGCGCTGCGGACAACTGCTGTTTTCGGCCTGAATGCGGTTCTCTGCACCGGTGCCGGCGAGGCGCCTGCAAGGGACGGAGGCTGTCGGGTAAATCCGGCGGGCGGTCTGATCGGCCGGCGCGGCCTGAACTCCGGCGCCGCCGGCGGCAGGGCCGCCGCCGCGATCAGGGTGTCGCAGCGGCGAGCCGGTGGTTGTGGAGCTTGAGCAGGTTGTGGGTGGCTGCGATCAGTCGCCATTCGCTGCGGCAGGCGGCTCTGCCGCGGCGTTGGAAGCGTTTGATCGCGCGGTTGAACTTGATCTGGCCGAACACGGGCTCGATCGTGATCTGGCGCTGGCGGTAGAGCGCGTGGCCGTGCGGCGTCGCGAGCGCGCGGCGCATGAACGAGTACATGCCGCCGGTCCAGCCCGGCCGCGGTCCCCGGCGCAGGCCGGCGTCGGGCGGCACGAGCACTTGGATGCCCTCGCCGGCTATCTGCTGCATCTGGCGCTGGTGCCAGTAGCCGGCATCGGCGAGCACGACGTCGGGACCACCGAGGCCGAGCGCGGCGAGCTCGCGCGTGGTGGCGCGGACCATTGGTTCGAGGTGCCCGAAGTCCGGTGACTCGGTCGTGATCTCGGCGGCGACGATGATCTGGCGCTCGTTGACCGCGAGCTGGGCCTTATAGCCCTGCATCCCCGGCTGTCCCTGCGTGCGCACCACGCGCGAGTCCGGGTCGGTGACATTCATCAACCCGGTCGGCAGCGCGGGCGGCTGGAACGGCTTGACCTTGCCGGGCGCCATCCGCCGCGACCCGCGGCGGCGACGCCGTGCGCCCGCCAGTGCTCGTAGGCGGCGTTGGCGGCGCGGTCGGCATCGAACTTCTGCTCCAGGCGCCGGCACGCCTCAAACAGCCGCTCGGCACGGTCGCCGGCGATCGGGCGCCCGTCGCGCTCGCGCTTCGCTTCCAGCGCACGGCGGCCCTCGCGCAACCACGCCCGACGACCCTGCGGACGCGTCACGAAGCGCTCCGGATCGAGCTCGATCTCGACGCGATCCTCGTCCTCGTCGTCAGCCGGTTCGGTCGCCTGGTCGCGCTCACGCTGCAGGCGCTCCTTGGCCTCGCGCAGCGCCTGGCGGCGGCCCTCGCGGTGCGCAACTGGTCGGGAAACTCGTCGCCGCGCGCGTCGCCGTAGAGCTCGTCCTCGCGCCGGTCGATCTCGGCCGCCTCACGCAGGATCGCCCGCGCGATCTGACCGAAGTCGCGGTTGGCGTTCATCGACGCGTTCGCCGACTTCTTCGTGCCGTAGATCGACACCACCCCGACCGACGCCAACCCGACCTGCGCCCACAGCCCGAGCACGCCCGGGAACACCCCACCCAACGCGTGCTCGTGACGGCAGTGAAAGTCCGCGATCGTCGAGTGATCGGGTACCAGATTGCCGGCCACCACGCGATACGCGACGTCCTCCACGCACGCCCGCTCGATGCCGCGCGCCGAGCGAGACCCGCGCGCGTACGTTCGCGGTAGGGACCGCCCTCGCGGGCGGCCCCCCGCACAGATCCCAGCGTGCGCTACTAACGCACTGGGCTCCTGCCTCGGGTGCGAACGTCGTGTCCGGCCGCACTCGGCCGAAGGCGAGGGCGGTCTGTGACA
>JBKOYW010000307.1:0-9263 GCA_046744275.1 Actinomycetota bacterium | reverse complement strand
CCGGCGCGCGCTGGAGCTGCTCGCCGATCTCGAGGTCGAGAGCCGCGGGGGGAACAGCGGCGCGGTGATCCTCAGCGAGGACACCGCAGCGGTGCGAGTGGCGATCGCGGCGTCGCGCTGAGCGCGGGCGGTGGCGTTGTCTAGTCGCGCATAGCGAGACTTTTTCGCCCCACGTCTTTCTGGTGCATCAGGGTGGGGTTGAGAACCGTCGAATAGCGACGGTTAGCTGCCCCACGTGGGGCCGGCGCGGTCGATCCCGCCTCCCTCGATGCCCGCGGTTGACGTTCGCCGGGTCCGCGAGGACGGCTACGAAGCGGCGCCCTTGCGCAGCCGCGCGGCGCGCGACTTCTTGCGCGCGCCGTTGTTGCGATGCAGGGCGCCGCGCTTGACCGCCTTGTCGATCAGCTGCACGAGGCGGAGGTGCTCGGCGTCGGCGCGCTCGTCGTCGCCCTCGGCGACCGCGGCCTGGAGCCGGCGGAAGTAGGTCTTGACCGCCGACGTGTACTGGCGGTTCTCGGCCCGCTCGCGCAGCGACCGCTGATTGCGCTTGATCTGAGAGGCGATGTTGGCCATGACGCAGAGAAACCGCGGATCACCCGCGGCGGCGGCGTACTATAGCGCGCCGCTTGTCGGCGCCAGACCGCCAGCCCAGGCGCACGGCCGTGAACACGGCGATCTTCTCCGTGGCCACCGGCCTGTCGCGCATCGCCGGCCTCATCCGCGAGGTCGTGGCCGCGCGCTACTTCGGAACCACCGGTCCGGCGTCGGCGTTCACCGCTGCGTTCCAGGTCCCGAACCTCATCCGCTCGCTGTTCGCCGACCAGGCTCTCTCGGCCGCATTCGTGCCGGTCTTCTCCGAGCTGCTGGAGCACAAGAAGCGCAAGGAGGCGCTCCAGCTGGCCGGCGCGCTGTTCGGCCTCATCCTCACGGTGCTGAGCGTGATCACGGTGATCTTCATGCTCGCCGCTGGGGTCATCATGCCGCTCTTCACGGAGGACCCGGCGCTCGACGACCTGACCGTGGGACTCACGCGCGTGATGTTCCCGATCGTCGTCCTGCTCGGCATCAACGGTCTGCTCGTCGGCGTCCTGAACGCGCACGACCACTTCGCGATCCCCGCGCTCAGCCCGCTGCTCTGGAACCTCGTGATCATCATCGCGCTGGTCGCCCTCACGCCGCTGTTCGAGGGCGACGACCGGATCTACGCCTACGCGATCGGCGTGCTGGCGGGCACGGCGTGCCAGCTCGCGGTGTGCTTCCCGGTCCTCAAACACCTGCACATCCCGATCAGGATCAACTTCCACTGGCGCGACCCGCGCATCCGCCGCGTACTGCTCCTGATGCTGCCGGTGACCATCGGGCTCGGCCTCATCAACTTCAACCTCCTGATCAACACCTATTTCGGGTTCCGGATCTCTGACGAAGCGCCGGCGTCCATCGAGAAGGCGTTCCGGATCTACATGCTCCCCCAGGGCATGTTCAGCGTCGCCGTCGCGACCGTGCTCTTCCCGGCGCTCAGCCGGCTCGTTGCCCGCCAGGACTGGGAGGGCCTCAGAGCCACCCAGGGCAACGGAATCCGGCAGATCGCGCTCCTGCTGATCCCCGCCGCGGCGGTCACGATCGCGCTGCCGGAGCCGATCACGCGCCTCGTGTACCAGCGCGGGGAGTTCGACGCGCAGTCGACCGACCAGGTCGCCGAGGCGCTGTTCTGGTTCTCCTTCTCGCTGCCCTTCAGCGGCTTCAACCTGCTGCTCACTCGCACGTTCTTCAGTCTCCAGCACCCATGGACCCCGACCGCGCTGGCCGGCGTGACGCTCGCGATCAACGCCGCCGTCTCGGCCGCGCTGTACGAACCGCTCGGGATCGGCGGCGTCGTGCTCGGCACCGTCGCCTCGACCGCGGCGATGACCGTGGGCCAGTCGTACTTCCTCGGGCGGCGCATCGGCAGCCTGCAGCTCGGCAGGACGTTACGCACCAGCGCCCAGATCCTCGTCGCCGCCGCCGTGCTCGGCGTCGTCGCCTACGGCACCTGGTACGGCCTCGACGAGGCGCTCGGCGACAGACTGCTCGCGCAGATCGTCTCGGTCGGCACCGCGATCACCCTGGGGTCGGCCGCCTACGCCGCGATCGTCCTCGCGCTGCGGATCCCCGAGGCCCAGCAGATCCTCGAGCTGTTCACGCGCAGGCTGCGGCGGCCGCCCGCCTAAGCTTCTGCGCGTGGCCGACCAGGCGCACATCCGCAACTTCTCGATCATCGCGCACATCGACCACGGCAAGTCGACGCTGGCCGACCGCATCCTCGAGCTGACCCACACCGTCGATCCGCGGTCGATGCGCGCCCAGCTGCTCGACTCGATGGACCTCGAGCGCGAGCGCGGGATCACGATCAAGGCCCAGGCGGTGCGCGTCTTCTACACCGCCCGCGACGGGGAGCACTACCAGTTCCACCTGATCGACACGCCCGGGCACGTCGACTTCACCTACGAGGTGAGTCGCAGCCTCGCGGCGTGCGAGGGAGCGCTCCTGGTGGTCGACGCCTCGCAGGGCGTCGAGGCCCAGACCGTCGCCAACACCTACCTCGCGATCGACTCCGGGCTGGAGCTGATCCCGGCCATGAACAAGGTCGACCTACCGGGCGCCGAGCCCGAGCGAGTGGGGGCGGAGATCTCCGAGCTCATCGGCGAGCCGGCCGACGGCGTCCGCCGCATCAGCGCCAAGACCGGCGAGGGCGTCGAGGACCTGCTCGAGGAGCTCGTCGCCCGGGTGCCGCCGCCCCACGGTGACCCCGACGCGCCGCCCCGCGCCCTCATCTTCGACTCCGAGTTCGACCAGTACCGCGGCGTCATCGCCTACATCCGCGTCGTCGACGGCACGTTCCGCAAGGGCGAGGCGATCCGGGCGATGGCCGCCGGCACCGAGGCCGACATCGACGACATCGGCTACTTCACCCCGCGCGAGACGCCCGCCGACGAGCTCCACGCCGGCGAGGTCGGCTACCTGATCACCGGCATCAAGGACGTCAGCAGCCTGCGGGTTGGCGACACGCTGACCACCAAGGGCAGCAAGGCGACCGAAGCCCTGCCCGGCTACCGCGACGTGAAGCCGATGGTCTTCTGCGGCCTGTTCCCGATGAACAACGACGACTACCCGGAGCTGCGCGACGCGCTCGAGAAGCTCACGCTCAACGACGCCGCGCTGTCCTGGGAGCCCGAGACCTCCGACGCGCTCGGCTTCGGCTTCCGCTGCGGCTTCCTCGGCCTCCTGCACATGGACATCGTGCGCGAGCGGCTCGAGCGCGAGTACGACCTCGAGCTGATGGCCACGATGCCGTCGGTCGAGTTCGAGATCACGCTCACCGACGGCACGGTGATCCCGGTCCACAACCCGACCGACATGCCCGACCCGGCGCGGATCGCCGAGGTGCGCGAGCCCTACATCCGGGCCAGCATCCTCGCGCCGAAGGAGTACATCGGCCAGATCATGGAGCTGTGCCAGGAGCGCCGGGGCGTCCACAACGGCATGCACTACCTGTCGGCCGAGCGCGTCCAGATCACCTACGACCTCCCGCTGGCCGAGATCGTGCTCGACTTCTTCGACCAGCTCAAGACGCGCACCCGCGGCTACGCGTCGCTCGACTACGAGCCGATCGGCCTGCGCGCCTCCAACCTCGTCAAGCTCGATGTCCTGCTCGGCGGCGACCCGGTCGACGCGCTGAGCATGGTCGTGCACCGCGACAAGGCGTACGACCAGGGCCGCGTCCTCACCGAGCGTCTGCGCAAGAAGATCCCGCGCCAGCAGTACGACGTGCCGATCCAGGCTGCGGTCGGCGCCAAGATCATCGCCCGCGAGACGGTCAAGGCGTTCCGCAAGGACGTCACGGCGAAGTGCTACGGCGGCGACATCACGCGCAAGCGCAAGCTGCTCGAGAAGCAGAAGGAGGGCAAGCGGCGGATGAAGCAGGTGGGCCGGATCGAGGTCCCGCAGGAGGCGTTCCTGGCCGTGCTCGAGCTCGGGGACGAGGGATGAAGACGGCGACCTACGCGGTCGGCCGCGAGAAGGTGCGCGAGTACGCGCATGCGGTGGGGGAGACCGACCCGCGCTACCTCGACCCCGAGGCGGCGCGCGAGGCCGGCTTCGACGACGTCATCGCGCCGCCGATGTTCGCCGCCGTGTACGCCGGTCCGGCGGTCTTCCCCGCGATCATGGAGTCCGGGCTCGACTTCTCCCGCATGGTCCACGGCGCCCAGGAGTTCACCTGGCACGAGCCTGTCGTCGCGGGCGACGAGATCACCACCGAGGCGTCGCTCGACGAGCAGGCCGAGCGGGGCGGCATGCAGTTCTTCGTGTTCAAGACCACTTCCAAGAACCAGCGCGGTGAGCTGGTGAGCGAGGGGCGATGGACGAACATCGTGAGATGAAGGTCACTCCCGACCGCTACCTGACGTACCGGTACGCCGGCGCGAGCGGGGACTTCAACCCGATCCACCTCGACGACGAGTTCGCGCGCTCGGTCGGCCTGCCGGGCCGGATCCTGCACGGCCTGTGGACAATGGCCCAGTGCGCCCGCGCGCAGGGGGACGGGCTCAAGCTCCAGTCGCTGAGCGTCCAGTTCCGCGGCATGGGCGTGCCCGAGCAGGAGATCACGATCACCACGACGCCCGACGGGACCGTCGAGGCGGTCCAGGGCGATACCCGCCTCGTGAGGCGCGGACGGGCGGTTCTTAGAATCTGACGGGTGCTCACCGCCCGCCAGGAGCTGCTGCTCGGCAAGGTCGTCGACGGGTTCAACGCCACGGGCCAGCCCGTGGGGTCGAAGGCGCTCGCCGCCGACCCGGACGTCGAGTGCGGGCCGTCGACGATCCGCAACGAGCTCGCCGTGCTCGAGGAGCGCGGCCTGCTTGCCCATCCGCACACGTCGGCCGGCCGCGTGCCGACCGACGCCGGCTACCGCTACTTCGTCGACCGGCTGCTGCCCGCGCGCCCCGAGCACAAGGGCGAGCTGCAGCTCTCGCTCGTGCGCCGCGAGGTCGACGAGGCGATGCGCGTCACCACGGAAACCCTCTCCCAGGTCACGAACCTGCTGGCGATCGTCACCGCGCCGCCGATCGCCACCACTACGCTGCGCCACGTCGAGGTCCTGCCACTCCAGCCGCAGGTGCTCATGGTGGTCGTCATCACCTCGACCGGCGGCGTCTCGAAGCGCGTCTTCACGTTCGACCGGCCGGTCGACCCGGGCCTCGCGGACTGGGCGGCTTCGTACCTGAACGAGCAGCTCGCGGGCATGGGCATCGGCTCGCGCATGCTGCAGGCCAAGCTCAACGATCCCGGCCTGCATCCGGTCGAGCGCGCGTTCATCCGGCAGCTCGCGCCCGCGTTCACAGAGCTGGCGATCACGGCGGAGAACACGCTGTACGTCGATGGCGCCGCGCGGCTGCTGTCCGAGCACCGCTTCCAGGACGTCTCCCAGCTCAACGAGCTGCTCGACGCGCTCGAGCGCCGCGTGTCGCTGCTCGGGGTGCTATCGCAGGCGCTCGACGAGCGCGACATCTACGTGCGGATCGGCGGCGAGAACGAGATGCCGGCGCTGCGCTCGCTGTCGCTGGTGGCGGGCAACTATGGTCTCCCGCAGCGCAACCTCGGCACCGTGTCGGTCATCGGGCCGATGCGGATGGACTACGCCCGGGCGATCATGACGGTGCGTGAGGCGGCGCTGCAGCTCTCCCGCTTCGTCGAGGACATCTACGAGAGCCCCTGATGCCGCGCGACTACTACGAGGTCCTGGGCGTCCCGCGCGACGCCGACGAGGCCGAGATCAAGAAGGCCTTCCGCAGGCTGGCGCGCGAGCTGCACCCGGACGTCAACGCCCACGACCCCGACGCCGAGTCCAAGTTCAAGGAGGCCGCGGAGGCGTACGAGGTGCTGTCGGACGGCGACCGCCGCCAGCAGTACGACGCCTACGGCCACGAGGGCCTGCGCACCGGCGGCTACGCCCCGAACTTCGGCGACTTCGGGTCGATCTCCGACCTCTTCTCGGCCTTCTTCGGCGCCGGCGGGTTCGACTTCGGCGGCGGCCGCATGCGCGGCGGACCGGTGCAGGGCGGCGATATCGCGGTCGCGGTCGAGATCACGCTCGAGGAGGCGGCGCACGGCAAGCAGGTCGAGGTCTCCTACGACGCTCGCACCCGCTGCCACACCTGCCACGGCAACGGCGCCAAGCCGGGTACGCCGATCGAGACGTGCCCGCGCTGCCACGGCTCCGGCCAGCTGCAGGCCGTCACCCGCACCGCGTTCGGGCAGATGGTCCGCTCCGCGATCTGCGACACGTGCGGCGGCGACGGCCGCATCCCGCGCGACCCGTGCGACGAGTGCGGCGGCGACGGCATGATCGTGGAGCTGCGGCGCGTGCAGGTCGGCGTGCCCGCCGGCATCGCCGACGGCCAGCGGATCCACGTGTCCGCACGCGGCCACGCCGGCGAGCGCGGCGGCCCGAACGGCGACCTGTACGTGGTCGTCCGCGTGGCCCAGGACGAGCGCTTCCTGCGCGACGGGAGCGACCTGGTGACCGTCGTCGACGTCGCGGCGCCGCTCGCCGCGCTCGGGACCACCGTGCAGGTGCCGACGCTCGACGGCCCGATCCCCGTCGAGATCAAGGCCGGCACGCAGCCGGGCGAGACGATCACGCTCGGCGGCCGCGGCATGCCGCCCGTCCGGCGCGGCCGGACCGGCGACCTGCGCGTGGTCGTCAACGTCACGATCCCGCGCCGCCTCACCTCCGAGCAGCGGGACATGCTCGAGCGCTTCGCGGACAGCCTGACCGAGGACAACGCGCGCGCCGACGAGGGCATGATCGCCAAGCTCAGGCGGGTCCTGGCCGGTTGAGCGGGCTGGTCCGGCTCGGCATCCGCGTGCGCGCGGACCGCGCCGAGCTGGCGCTGGCGGAGCTGCTGCCGATCCTGCACGCGGGCGCCGAGGAACGCGAGGTCGACGGCGCCGTCGAGTACGCGCTGTACGCCCCGGAGGGCGCGCTGCCGCGGCCCGACGACATCCGCGCGCTGGCCGGTGACGCGCTGATCGAGGTGCGCTCCGAGCCCGTCGCGGACGGCTGGGAGGTGCGCTGGCACGAGTTCCTGCGACCGGTGCGCGTGGGCGACCTCGTCGTGCGGCCGCCGTGGATCGACGGCTCGCCGCAGGACATCGTGATCGATCCCGGCGCCTTCTTCGGCGCCGGCACGCACGCCACGACGCGGCTGTGCCTCGAGCTGTTGCTCGACGCGCCGCCGGGCGGGGCGCTGTGCGACTGGGGCGCGGGGACGGGCTTGCTGGCGATCGCCGCGGCGCGGCTCGGCTGGGATCCGGTCACGGCCGTCGAGCTCGAGCCCGCGGCGCTCGAGGTGATCCGTGGCAATGCGACGCGGAACGACGTCGCGGTCGAGGCGCAGACGCACGACGTCCGCGCCGGCGCGCCGTGGGCGCCGACCGTGGTCGCCAACCTCCCGCGGCCGGTGCTGCTCGACGCCGCCGCCGGGATCGTCCGGCCTCCGCACCGCATGATCGTCGCCGGGATGCTGGCCGGCGAGGCGGACGAGGTGGTCGCCGGGTTCGGGCTGCGCGAGCAGCGGCGCGTCGAGGAGGGCGGCTGGGCGGCGGTGGTGCTCGCGTGATCCGCCTCGCCGTCCGCGTCGCGCGCTCGCACGCCGAGCCCGTGCTGGCGGAGCTGCTCGCGCTGGCCCCCGGCGGCCTCGAGGAGCGCGACGTCGACGCCGACACGGTCGAGTACGCGCTGTACGGCGCGGCAGGCGAGCTGCCGGACGTCGGCGAGCTGCGGGCGGTGGCGGGCGGCGCGCTGGTCGACGTCTCGACGTCCGAGGTCGCCGACGGCTCGAACTGGCGCGAGTGGCACCGGCCGCTGGACGTCGGCCCGCTGCGGGTGCGGCCGCCGTGGGAGCCGGAGCGGCCGGGCGCGCTCGACGTGGTGATCGACCCGGGGCAGGCATTCGGCACGGGCGCGCATCCGAGCACGCGCCTGACGCTCCAGCTGCTCGTCGACCTCCCGCGTGGCGGCCCGATCGCCGACTGGGGGTGCGGGTCCGGGATCCTCTCGGTCGCCGCGGCGCGGCTGGGCTTCGACCCCGTGCTGGCGTGCGACGTCGAGCGCGCCGCCGTGGAGGCGACGGTCGCCGCGGCGGCCGCGAACGGCGTCCGCGTCGGGGCCTCCCGGTGCGACCTGCGCGCCGCCCCCGGCCCGTGGGCGCCGACCGTGCTCGCCAACCTCGTCCGCCCGCTGCTGCTCGAGATCGCGCCGCGGCTCGACCGCCTGCCCGAACGGCTGATCGCCTCCGGCCTCGAGACCGGCGAGGTCGACGAGGTGACAGCGGGGTTCGCCGCCCGCGGCCTGGCGCTCGAGGCGCGCCGCGACGGCGACGGCTGGTCCGCCATCCTGCTGAGGCGATGATCTCGCTCGACGACGTCCGCGCTGCCGCGCGCCGGATCGACGGCGTCGCGCACCGCACGCCGGTACTCACCTCGCGCGCGCTCGACGAGGCGACCGGCGCCACCGTGCTCCTGAAGGCGGAGAACCTGCAGCGTGGCGGCGCGTTCAAGTTCCGCGGCGCCTACAACGCGGTCGCGTCGCTCAGCGACGCCGAGCGCGAGCGCGGCGTCGCGACGGTGTCCTCCGGCAACCACGCCCAGGCGCTCGCGCTCGCCGCGCGGCTGCACGGGACGCGGGCGGTGATCCTGATGCCGGACGACTCGCCGGCCGGCAAGCTCGCCGCCACCGAGGGCCACGGCGCGGAGGTGATCCGCTTCGACCGCTACGCGCGGGACCGCGAGGAGCTGCTCGCCGCGCTGGTCGCCGATCGCGGGCTCGTCCCTGTCCATCCGTACGACGACGAGCGCGTGATGGCCGGGCAGGGGACCGTGGCGCTCGAGCTGATCGAGGACGCCGGGCCGGTCGACGTGCTGCTCGTGTGCGTCGGCGGCGGCGGGCTGATCTCGGGCTGCGCGACGACCGCCAAGGCGTTGCTCGACGGCGTCCGCGTGATCGGCGTCGAGCCGGAGGCGGGCGACGACGTCAAGCGGTCGCTCGCGGCGGGCGAGCGCGTGCGGATCGAGGTGCCGCGGACAATCGCGGATGGCCAGCAGCTGCCGACGCCCGGCGTGCTGCCGTTCCAGGTCATCCGCGAGCGCGTCGACGACGTCGTCCTCGCCTCGGATGCCGAGCTTGTCGACGCCATGCGCTTCCTTTTCGAGCGGCTCAAGAC
>JBKOYW010000409.1:0-5944 GCA_046744275.1 Actinomycetota bacterium | reverse complement strand
CCATGGCGGACTGGACGGTCAAGCTGCCGCCTGCGGTGCGCGAGCCCTACGAGGTGTTCATCAACGGCGTGCGCCAGGAGCCGGGCAAGGACTTCGAGGTCCGCGGCCGGACACTCGTCTTCGACCGCCCGCTCGCGAAGGAGGGCAAGCTCGGCTTCTGGCGCTGGTTCTGGGGCGCCTGGGGGATCGGCACCTATCGCAAGAACGACCAGGTCGATGTCGCCTGGCAGGTCGACGGCCACCCCCGCGTGGCCCACGCGCTCGACATCGAGCCGCCGGCCTCCTGACTGTCAGGATCCTGCTGTCGACGGGGCCGCAGCCGCGCCCACCTTTCGATAGCTTCGGGACCCAATAGGTCCAACGGCCATCGGAGGGCTTTGATGACAGGGAGAGGGGCATTCGCGGCAGCCTTGGCGGCGCTGCTGCTCATTCCGGCGACCGCGACCGCGGCGGATCCCCCGCCGGGGGCCGCGATCTCCGACAACTTGGAGTTCGTCACCCGCGTGGCGGGCGCGGCCGGCCTCGTCGAGGGCAAGTTCGACGAGGTTCGCGGCAAGAAGGTCCTCGTCGTCACCGGCCGCTTCGGCTTCAAGACGTACGACGTCAGCAACCCGGAGAACCCGGTCCTGCTGGACGAGTTCCTGCCGGCCGGGATCGACCCTGTGGGGACGACCACTTCGCCGCTCGGCGGCTACTGGCAGAACGAGGACATGGAGATCGACACGCGCCGCAAGCTGATCATCGGCGCGCTCGATCCGCGGCACAACGTCGCCGGCCCGGCCGACGGCCCGTGCCCGCACGACGACGGCCTCGCCGTCCGCGACGTCGACTGCAAGAGCGGCTTCTACGTGATCTCGTACGCCGACCCGAGCAACATGCGCCAGGTCGGCGACTTCGTGAGCCTGCCCTCGGGCCACACGTCGAGCTGCATCCAGAACTGCAAGTACATCTGGACCGGCGGCCCGGCGCGGCGCGACGACCAGGACTGGCTCACTACGAGGATCCTGCCCGTCGCCAACCAGCCGACCACGCTCCAGAACCGCCTGATCGGCGACGGCCGGCCGATCTGGGTCACGGACCTGCGTGACCCGGCGAATCCGAAGGTGTCCGACCTGCCGGTCGACCTGTGGCGCAACGACGGCTACACCGACTACTCGCACGACGTCGACGAGGACGCGCGCGGGATCGCGTGGGTCGCCGGCCGCGGCGGCATCCGCGGGTACGCCACCAAGGGCAGGCATCGCGACCCGTTCCTGAACCGCGTGCGCGAGGCGACGCCGTTCGAGCCGATCCTGGTGGCCGGCGGCGGGCTCCAGTGGGACGTCCCGCCCGCCCGCGGCAACGACGACGGCATCGCGCAGGCCACGGACTTCATGCACAACTCCGGCCGGCCGACCGACGGGGCGGTCCGGGCGTCGGGCGTGAAGAACGGCAACGTCCTCATCGGGACCGAGGAGGACTTCCAGAGCTGCGCCGAGGCGGGCCGCATCGTGGCGGTCGACCTCACCGACTCCTGGGGCGGCGAGCCGGCCCAGAACTCGACGCGGACGAACCCGTACCGGATGAAGGCGCTGAGCAGCTTCCATCCGTTCCTCGACACGCCTGAGACGGCCAACCCGGATCTCCAGTGCTCCGCGCACTACTTCGAGATCCGCGCGTCGACGCTGGCGGCGGGCTGGTACGGGCAAGGCCTGCGGCTCGTCGACGTCAGCGACGCCCGCGACATGCGGCAGATCGGCTACTACCGGGTCACGGGCACCGGCGCGGACAACCCGTCGTCGAACTCGTGGGACGTCGCCTGGTACAACGACGACCCGCCCAAGGGCTGGAGCTCTCGGAAGGGCAAGCGCAGCCGCAAGTCGACCCGCCGTGGCGACTACGTGTACCTGATGGACATGTCCCGCGGCATCGAGGTCATCCGACTGAGGGGCGGCGGCGCGAACGCGTCGGCCCGGATGAAGTCGGTCGTCGCGCCCAGCGTCAAGCGCGACCCCTGGGCAGCCAAGCTCGTCAAGGGCTCGAGCCTGGTGAACGGCGGCTACGTCTGCCCGCTGTTCACGACGAACTAGTCCCAACCGCTCGGCGGGGCGCCGTGCCTACACCGGCACGGCGTCCCGCCAGGGCGTCATGCAGCGCAGGGCGCTGAGGATCGCGCGCGTGGCGGTCGAGCGGTTGAGCGTGTAGAAGTGGATCCCGGGCGCTCCCTTGGCGAGCAGCTCGGCGCACTGCAGCGTCGCGTAGGCGACGCCGAAGTCGAGCACCGCCTCCGGCTGGTCGGCGCGCAGCCCGAGCTCGCGCAGCAGGTGGTCCGGGATCGTCGCGCCGCACATGCTCGTGAAGCGCCGGATCTGCTCGTAGTTCGTGATCGGCATGATGCCCGGGATGATCGGGACGTCGATCCCGATGTCGCGCGCCCGCCCCACGAAGTCCCAGTAGCTGGCGTTGTCGAAGAACAGCTGCGTGATCAGGAAGCGCGCGCCGGCGTCGACCTTCTCCTTGCAGTAGCGCAGGTCGCTCTCCGCGGAATCCGCGTGGATGTGCACCTCGGGGAAGCAGGCGGCGCCGATCGCGAAGTCGTACTCGTCGCGGATCAGCTCGATCAGCTCGCGCGAGTACTCCAGGCCGCCTTCGGTCGCGGTCCACTCGGTCTCGCCGGGCGGCGGGTCGCCGCGGAGCGCCAGCACGTTCTGGATACCGGCGTCGCGCATGATGTCGAGCGTCTCGCGCAGCTCGGCGGTCGTCGCGCCGACGCACGTGAAGTGCGCCATCGCCTCGAGGCCGTGCTCGGCCTTGATCGAGGACACGATGTCGATCGTCTTGCGCTTCTGGGTGGTGCTGCCGCCGGCGCCATAGGTGACCGACACGAAGGTCGGCTCCATGCGCGACAGCTCGGCGAGCGCACGGCCCAGGTTGCGCTCGCCGTCGTCGGTCTTGGGCGGAAAGAACTCGAACGAGAAGGAGGGCTCGGCCCCGCCGGCGAGGCGCTCATCGATCCGCATGCTGGAAGTCTAGGCGGGCGCCGACCAGCATTCGGGCGACTCGCCTGACCGTTGTGCCAGGCCGTCCCGCTCCAGATGGGTGAGCCAGCACAGCGTCTTGCTCATCAGCCAGTTGACCGTGACGTCCGTGAAACGCTCGCCGTAGACCTCTTGCGCGATCTCGTAGGCAGTGCGCGGCCCGCCGGTGAGCGCAGCCTGCACGGCCTCCAGCCGCTGCTCTACGAGCGCGCGGTTGGCCGCCACATGGCCGCCCACGTCGGTGAACGGGCGGCCGTGGCCGGAGAGGACGAGCCGGGCATCGAGCCCCTCGACCTTGGCGAGCGAGTCGAGGAACTCGGCGACGGCGTCGGGCGTGTAGCCGGCGTCGAAGTACAGCGAGGGGCGGCCGAGCAGGTGGTCGCCGGAGATCAGCAGGCGCCGCTCGGGCTGGTAGAGGCAGAGGTGCGAGGGCGCGTGGCCGGGCGTCGAGAGCACCCGCCAATCGCCGAGATCTGTGGCAAGCGTGTCGCCCTCGTGCAGCTCGCGGTCGACGTGCAGCGTCCCGGCCTGGCCGGTTCCCTGGGTCCGGCGCCGCTCGACCCAGCGCTGGACGGATTCCGCGGGGACGCCGCTCTGATGGGCGACGAGGACACGGCGGGCGAGCGCCTGCTCGAGGTCGACGGCCGCCGTGTGGTGCGCGTGGGCGTGGTGCAGCCAGACCTGGCAGCCGGCGCGCTCGGCGATCACCGGCGCCTGGCCGCAGTGGTCGACGTGCGCGTGCGTGCAGACGATCAGCCGCACGTGCTCGATCCGCAGACCCGCCTGGTCGAGCGCGCGGTCCAGGTGGGCCATCGAGCCTAGCTCGTGCATGCCGGTGTCGATGAGCACGACGCCCGGGCCGGACGCGAGCGCCCACGCGTTGCAGTGCGGCACGCCCGGCCACGGCAGCGGGAGCCGCAGCCGCCAGACGCCCGGCAGGACCTTCTCGCCGCGGCCGACCTCGCGGCTGCGAGTGGGTTTGCGCACGGCGCCGGACGGTAACGTGCGGCGCGATGCAGGTCGTCACCGACTACTTCGACGCGCTCGCCCGCCGCGACGTCGAGGCGATGGCGGCACTGTGGGCAGCCGACGGCGAGGAGCACATCGCAGGTCAGGTCGACGCGGTCGGGCCGAACGGCGTTCGCGCGTACTTCAACGAGGTCTTCGCGGCCTTCCCGGACTTCGCGCTCGAGGTCCGCTCCACTGTGACCGAGGGCGACCGCTCGGCCGTGCACTGGACCGCCACCGGAACGCACCTCGGCGAGCTGTGGGGCGTCGAGGCGACCGGCGCGCGCGTCGGGTTCGAGGGCATCGACATGCTCCAGGTGCGCGACGGCAAGATCGTCCGCAACGACGCGGTGCTCGACTCGA
This sequence comes from Actinomycetota bacterium, assembly GCA_046744275.1. Taxonomy (GTDB): domain Bacteria; phylum Actinomycetota; class Thermoleophilia; order Solirubrobacterales; family Solirubrobacteraceae; genus DASSUW01. Next base: position 1,556 of record JBKOYW010000409.1, on the reverse strand, counting down.
TGTCGGTCGCCCGCGAGGTCGGCATGCTGCCGGTCGCCGGCTCACCGGCCGAGCAGCGGCTGTTCAAGGCGTTCAACGCCAAGACGCGGGTCGAGCGGCGCGCGGTCGCGAAGCGTGACCTCGAGCGCGTCGCCGACGGCGTGTGGCTGCTGCGTGGCGGGATCCCGCGTGAGATGAACGTCTATCTGCTCGAGGACGAGGGCGGCGGCGTCACTCTGTTCGACGCCGGGATCCGGTCCATGACGCACGCTGTCGCCGAGGCCGCCGCGCCGCTCGGGGGCATCAACCGGATCGTGCTCGGCCACGCCGACTGCGACCACCGCGGCACCGCGCCGGGCCTGCGCGTGCCGGTCTACTGCCATCCGGCCGACGTCGAGGCCGCCCGCAGCGACGAGCCGCTGCGCAGCTACCACAGGCTCGAGCTGCTGGGGGTGCCTGCGCGCTACGTGTACCGGCGCCTCATGACGTTCTGGGACGGCGGCGCCGTCGAGATCGCCGGAACCGTCGAGGAGGGCGACGACGTGAGCGGCTTCCGCGTCGTGCACCTGCCCGGCCACGCGCCGGGGCTGATCGGCCTGTTCCGCGAGAGCGACCGGCTGGCGCTGACGAGCGACTGCTTCTACGTGATCGACCCCGAGACCTCGCGCAAGGTCCCGCCCGGGCCGCCGCACGCGGCGTTCAACGAGGACACCGAGCAGGCCCGCGCCTCGATCCGCAAGCTCGCCGCGCTCGAGCCGTCGGCCGCGTGGCCCGGTCACGCCGACCCGCTGACCGGCGACGTGCGCGCGCAGCTCGAGCGCGCCGCCGCCTCGTGATGGCCCGCAAGAAGCTCAAGGCGCCCCGGGTGGAGTACCGGACCCCCGAGGGGGACGTCCTGGAGCTGTGCGGGTCGATGACGCTCGGGACGCGGCAGCAGTACCGCGACACCCTCGGCGGCTCGCCGCTGTCGCAGGAGGATGCGTGGCACCGCGGCGTCGAGTTCCTGTTCGAGCGCCTCGCGGTGAGCTGGGCGGTCGCCGGCACGGAGCCGATCACGCGCCAGAAGGACCTGCTCGGCCGCTTCCGGATGGCGTCGCAGGCCGAGCGGCGCTGGATCCGCGACGTGCTCCGCGAGCACCTCGCCGAGTACTTCCCGGAGCTGCCGGCGCCGTGACGCCGGACCCTGCGGCGTTCGCCGCTCTGCTGTGCGACTACTGCCTCGGCGTGCAGGCCGCCGAGCAGGTGGTCGTGCGCTCGACGACCCTGGCGTCGCCGCTCCTGCTGGCACTGCAGCGCGCGCTGCTGGAGCGCGAGGCGTGGCCGCTGCTGCGGATCGCGCTCCCCGGCCAGGAGACGGCGTTCTGGTCGGGCGCGCGGGACCTGCACCTCGACGGCTTCCCGCCCCTGGACCTGGCCGAGGCCGAGGGCACCGACGCGTCGCTCTCGATCCACGCGCCGGAGAACACGCGCGCGCTGGCCGGGATCGATGCGGCGCTGCTGGCGCGCGGCGCCCGGGCGCGGCAGCCGGTGCGCGAGGCCGCGCTGCGGCGGCGGTGGTGCGTGTCGCTGTGGCCGAC
>JBKOYW010000221.1:0-5777 GCA_046744275.1 Actinomycetota bacterium | reverse complement strand
GCGCGAGCGCCGTCCCGGTCGCGGCGCGCACGGTCAGCGCGGCGAGCGACGAGCGGTCCTCGCCGAAGTCGACGTGGCCGTCGAGGATCGTCGCCCCCGGCCCGGTGCCGACGACGTGCACCGGCTCCCCGGCCTCGTCGGCGACGTTGCCGGTCTCGGTCCGCCGGCCGACGCGGATCGTGTCGAGCCCTGGGGCGTCACCCGCGGCGGCGAGCGCCGCTGACAGGCTCGGCTGGTCCTCGCAGCCCGGCGCGGTCGTCCCGACGCAGAACGTCGCCGCCTCCGCCGGCGCCGCCCCGAGCAGCAGGATCAGTGCGACCAGCGTGAGTCCTCTCACCGTTCGCCAACCCTAACCACCGCCCACGTCGAGCGGCGGCCCGGCCAGGCGAATGTCCTGCCCGGGTCCGAGCGCGGCGAGCGCGTCTGCGGCGCGGCCGTCGCCTGGGATCTGCAACCCGGGGTCGAGCTCGAGCAGCGGGACCAGCACGAACCGCCGCGAGGTGACCTCCCGGTGTGGCAGCCGCAGGCGGTCGGACTCGTACTCGAGGTCATCGAGCAGCAGCAGGTCGACGTCGATCGGCCGCGGCCCGTGCCGCACGCCGCCGGGCGCGCGCCCGAGCGCGCGCTCCACCGCCTTGCACGAGTCCAGCAGCGGCTCCGGGCCGAGCTCGGTCTCGACCCGCACGCACGCGTTGAGGAAGTCGCGCTGGTCGAGCACCTCGCCGACCGGCTCGGTCTCGTAGACCGAGGAGGAGGCGAGCACCGCCACGCCGTGCACCCACAGGTCCTCGACGGCGGCCTGCAGGTTGGCGCGCCGGTCGCCGACGTTCGAGCCGAGCCCGAGGTACCCGACCCTCATGCCCGAATCAGCGCGAGCTGGCGCGACTGGGCGAGCAGGCTGCCGTCCTGCGCCCACAGCTCCCCGTCCTCCTCCCAGGTGCCGCCGGCCGAGAAGCGCGACCGGTAGTCGGCCAGCACCCAGTCCCCGCTCGGCACGGGCGCCCGGAAGTGGATCGTCAGATCGACCGTCGGGGCGCCGAACGGGCGCAGCAGCTTGGAGAACGCGGCCGGCATCCATCCGTCCGACAGCGCCGTCAGCGCGAGGTGGTCGAGCGGGCGCGGCGGGTCGAGCCGCAGCCACGCGAGGTTGTGCGGCTCGCCGGCGAAGATCGGCTTCACGGGGCGGATCTCGAAGCGGTCGAGGTAGCCGGGCATCGGATCGACGCGCTCGAGCCGCTCGCACGCCTCCGGCGGCGGCGCCTCCGGAGCGGTCTCCGCCCACTCGGGCTCGCCGTCGCGCCAGGCGGCGCACGAGCCGAGCGCGAGCGCCACCGGCACGCCGTCCTGCTCGAGCCGCAGGCTGACCGTGGTGGCCGAGCGGCCGCTGCGCTCGATCGTCGCCGACACCTCGACCGGCCCGGCCTTCGGCGGTTCGACGTAATGGACGGTGAGCGATCGCGGGCGCCTCGCGGGATCGTCCACGCCGGCCATCATGGCCCGCGTCAGGAACGTCGCCACGTAGCCGCCGAAGGGGCCGCGCGCGACCCACCAGCGGTCCGTGATCTCACCGCGCCAGCGCGTCGGCGTCACCACGGCGAGCGCGGTGTCGGCGTCCAGGACGTGCGTCACGACTCGGCCAACCCGAGGCGGGCGTGCAGGCGCGCCAGCGGCCGCGGCGCCCACCAGTTCCAGCGGCCGAGGAGGGCCATCAGGGAGGGCACGAGCAGCGCGCGGACCAGGAAGGCGTCGATCAGCACGGCCAGCGCGGTCCCGACGCCGAGCTCCTTGATGAAGACGACCTCGGACGTCGCGAAGGCGCCGATCGCGATGCAGAACAGCAGCGCCGCGTAGGTGACGATCCGACCCGTGCGCTCAAGCCCGACCGCCACCGCCTCGCGGTCCGGCAGCCCGCCGTCGCGGGCCTCCTTGATGCGGGTGAGCAGGAACACTCCGTAGTCGGTCGACAGGCCGAACGCGATCGCGAACAGCAGGATCGGCTGGGTGGATTCGAGCGCGCCCTGGGAGTCGTAGGCGAGCAGCGACTCCAGCCGGCCGTCCTGGAAGATCAGCACGAGCAGGCCGAACGCGGCGCTCAGGGTCAGCAGGTTCATCAGCAAGGCCTTGATCGGCAGTACCACCGAACCGGTCATCACGAACAGGATCACCAGCGTGCTGCCGGCCAGCAGCATGAGCGCGATCGGCAGCGAGTCGCCGAGCGACGTCTGCTGGTCCATGAACGCAGCCGTCTGGCCGCCGACGCGCAGCGGGAACGGCGCATCCTCGGCGCGGATGTCGCGCACGAGCTCCTGGGCTTCGTCGGACAGGCTGTCGGAGCCGGTGACGACGTCGATCCGCCACAGCCCGTTCGCCCGCGCCGGGGGCGGCACCGCCTCGGCGTTCGGCAGCTCCGCGAGCCGGCGCGCATAGGCCTGCACGTCGTCCGCGTCCTCCTCTCCGGCGCTCGCCGCGATGTAGATCGGCGCGGTCCGGCCGGGCGGGAACTCGCGCTCGAGCACGTCGTTCACCACGCGGGCGGAGCGGTCCTGGGGCAGCACGCTCGCGTCGACGCCGGTGAACTCGATCCGCAGGAACGGCAGGCCCATGGCGATCAGCAGCGCGGCGGTGGCGGCGGCGATCGGGCCTGGCCGGCGCATCACGGCCTGCGAGAAGCGGTACCACGGGCCGGCGCGCACGTGCTCGGCGTCGCGCTGCATCGAGACCTGCCAGCGCTTGAGGCTGAGCGCGTTCACCCGCGGCCCGAGGGCGGCGAGGATCGCGGGCAGCACGGTGAGCGCCACGAAGGCGGCGCTCAGCGACACGAGCACGCCGCCGACGCCCATCGAGAACAGGAACCGCAGGTTGAAGACCATAAGCGAGGCCATGGCGGCGGCCACCGTCACGGCGCTGAACGCCACCGTGCGGCCCGCGGTGCGCATCGTCACCCGCAGGGCGTCGCTCGTGCCCGCGCCCGTGGCCAGCTCCTCGCGGAAGCGCGAGACGACGAACAGCGAGTAGTCGATGGCGAGACCGAGCCCGGCGCCGGTGATCAGGTTGATCGCGAACACCGACATCGGCTCGACCTCGTTGACGAGCCGCATCCACACGAACGTGGCGAGGATCGTCGTCGCGCCCACCGCGAGCGGGAGCAGCGCCGCCACGGCGCTCCGGAAGACGACCAGCGAGAGCAGGAACAGCAGCGGGAAGGCGAGCATCTCGGCGCGCGCGAGGTCCTGCTCGACCTGCTCGCCGACCTGCGTGAACGCGAGCTGCCCGCCGCCGGCGGTCACGCCCGGCTCGCGCTCGACGCGATCCTGCAGGCGCAGTGCGGTGGCCTCTTCGTCGCTGCCGGCGCGGAAGCTGGCGAGCAGGTAGGTCGACCGGCCGTCACGCGAGACGAGCTCGCTGGGCTCGCCGTCGCGGACGGCGACCACCTCGGCGACGTCCGGGTCGCGCAGCGCCTGCGCCACGCGCGCGACCTTCTCCTGCGCCTCCGGCGAGTCGATCGGGGCCCCGAGCCGGACGAGCGCGACGAGGTCAGGCGACGCCGAGCGGCCGGTCGCGCGCTCGACGGCGTCGCGCGCGAGGATCGACTCCGAGCCGTGGTCCTCGAAGTCGTCGTCGGAGTCCAGCAGCGACACGACCGGGCCGCCGAACGCGCCGGCGAACAGCACGAAGACGACCGTGAAGGCGAGGACGAGCCGGCGGCGGCGGTCGATCAGGCGAGCGAGGCGGTCCATGCCCGGAAGATCGGATCGTCGCTTTCCTCGAGCTCGAGCGCGGCCACGATGTTGAGCAGCATGCCGGTCGCGAAGAAGGACCAGACCTCGTCGGGCCCGGCGCCGGCCAGCTCGGCGACCTCGCTCACGACGTCGCCGTACTTGCCGCGGACGTGCTCCCGGATCCCCGGATCCGCGGCCGCGGCGTAGCTCTGCATCAGCATCAGGATCGCGTGGCGGTCCGGCAGCAGCTCGTGGACGTAGGCGTGGCCCATCGCGTGCAGCCTCTCGCCCTCCGGCGCCGCCGCCGCGGCGCGCCGGAACGCCTCCAGGACCTTCTCGCACGCACGGTCGCCGCAGGCGAGGAACAGCTCGCGCTTGGTCCGGAAGAGGCGGAAGAGGTACGGCTGCGAGATGCCGGCTTCCTTCGCGATGACCTCGGTCGACGTGCCGTGATAGCCGCCGGCCGCGAAGTGCTCCATCGCGACGGCGAGGATCTCCTCGCGCCGCTCCTCTGCCGACTTCCGCATGGGCAGGTAGGTTAGTGACTACTTACTTGCTTGTCAACGCTCCTCCCGCCACACTTCCACCGAGACCTCCTCGACGGGCAGCGGGATCGGCGGTTCCGGCTTGGACGCCTTGACGGTGACGCTCTCGGCGCCGAACTGCGAGGCGAGGCGGTCGGCGATCACCGCGCACAGCCGCTCGAGCGTCTTGTAGGAGCGCTGCTGGGCGATCAGGGCGATCACCTGGCACACCTCGCCGTAGTCGACGGTGTCCTCGACGCGGTCGGTGATCAGCGCGTCGGGCTCGCCGACGTCGAAGCGCACGTCGAGCACCAGCCGCTGGCCGACCTCGCGCTCGGCCGCGGTGACGCCGTGATGGGTGTAGAGCGACAGCCCGACGATCTCGACGGTGACCCCGACCTCGGGGCCTTCCTCGTCATCGTCGTCGTCGGTCAGGTCGTCGTCGTCGTAGTCCTCGTCGGGGTCGGAGGCCATCGGGCGAACGTAGCAGCCGCCACCGCGAGGGCGTCGGCCGTGGCGGCGACGTCGTGCACCCGGAACACGCGCGCCCCGCGCTCGAAGGCGATCACGCTGGTGGCCACCGTCGCGTGCACCCGCTCGGTCACGTCGCGGCCGGTGAGGCGGCCGAGGAACGTCTTGCGGCTCGTGCCGATCACAAGCGGGCGGCCGATGGCGGCGAGCTCGTCGAGCCGGCGCAGCAGCTCGAGGTTGTGCTCGAGTGTCTTGCCGAAGCCGATCCCGGGATCCAGCTGGATGCGCTCCTCGGGGACGCCCGCGCTCGTCGCCGCCTTGAGCCGCTCCTCCAGGAATGCCTTGACGTCGTCGACCACGTCGTCGTAGCGCGGGTCCTGCTGCATCGTGCGCGGCTCGCCGAGCATGTGCATCAGGCAGCAGTCGACGCCGCGGTCGGCGACCAGCGCGGCCAGCTCGGGCTCGTGGCGGAACGCAGTGACGTCGTTGACGTAGCTGGCGCCGGCGTCGATGGCCGTCTCGGCGACCGCGAGCTTCATCGTGTCGATCGAGATCTGGACCGGCAGCCCGAGGCCGGCGACCCCCTCGACGACTGGCATGACCCGCTCGAGCTCCTCCTCGGCGGTGACCGGCTCGGCGCCGGGCCGGGTGGACTCGCCGCCGATGTCGACGATCGACGCGCCCTCGGACACCAGCCGGCGGGCGTGCGCGATCGCGGAGACCTCGTCGTCGAACGCGCCCCCGTCCGAGAACGAGTCCGGCGTCACGTTGACGACGCCCATGATCGTGTACGGCCGTTCCACCGTGGCGACGGTAGACGATCCGTCCAGCGGGCGGCCCGACAGGTTGTCGCGCGGCGCCCGGCGTCCGATCCGTGTCGCATGGAAGTGCAGGCATACGCCGCCATGAGCATCCTCGCGATGACGATGCAGGGCGCGCACGCGGCGATGGAGCGGGCGCACGTGAACCCGGTCCCCGCCGACGCCCCCGCGTCCGCGCACGCGGACGTGATCCTCGAGCTGTCTGCCGCCGCGCAGGCGCTCGCGGGCTCGCCGTAGCCCGG
>JBKOYW010000481.1:0-16449 GCA_046744275.1 Actinomycetota bacterium | reverse complement strand
CACGGAGCTGCCCAGAGAGCCGCCGACGTCGGTCAGCAGGCGCTCGTCAACCTCGAACTCACGCTCGCCGCGAAGTCCGGGTTCGATGCTCGTGCCGCGTCCGGACCGGGTCACCACCGCCGCAGGCTACCGGCCGCGGCGAGGTGACCCCCGGTGCGCTGCAGATGCAGCGCACCCAGGAGCTCGACGAGACACCTTACGAACACCCTCCCTGCTGAAACGCACGGAAGGCGACCACCGCACCGCGCGTGGCAACACGCTTCCGCTCCATGGCGCGTGACGCCACGCCTTGGATGAGGTGGGGCCTGCTTGGCGTGAAGCCTCCAGGCGCCGCGGCGACGCGGCTCGCCGACCCTTGACAGCGCCGGCCGGCTCCGCTGATGAGCGGGGTAGGCGGGAGGGCAGCGGTAGCTTCGACGTCCGCCGGAGTCAAGAGAACTGCTTCGCACGGGCGCCGAACCGGCGGCGCTAGCCCCTGCTTCGAGCAGTACTTCGAAGGGATTCCGGGCGACAGGGTCGGCACGGTGGAAGCTGGAGCGCGAGCGTACGACGTGATCACGGAGAGCCAGACGAAGGTGGGGACGATCGGGATGACGTTCACCGGCAACGGCCGCCCGATCGGTGCGATCCGGTTCGCGTTCTTCCCGGACAACTTCCTCTACAAGATCGAATCGATCGTCGACGCGCGTTGCCGGGTGATCGAGGACTACGAGAACCGGACCGGGGGCGACAAACACGCGTGGGAGGATTCGAGCACGGTCAGGCTCCGTCTCGACGGCCGCTACTACGACCTCACGGCAAACGGTGCGGGCAGCGTGATCAGGATCGCGTTCGTGCCCGTGGTGCCGTAGACGCGCTCTGCGCGCCCCGCGCTCGCAGTGGTGCCCCGGCGACCGTGAGCAAACACCCACCCCGCCCGCTGAGAATCGCCGCGGCAGGCCGCGGATCACGCCCGGGCGCGACGGTCGTTCGACCCCGGGCGAGGCCCGGAGTAGGCATCGTCTCTGGGCGGAAAGAGCCTGCGCGAGAGGCGCGACGCAGCATCCAAGCTGCCGGTTGCCGCGCCGCCGATCATGGCGAGCGCGGTGAGGAGCGCGAACAGGATCGGTGGCACGCCGCTGGGCACCGAGCCGTCACCGTCCTGCCGCGGCGTGGTGACGCGCGTGGCAACCTCCGCGGTTTCCGGGCGCGATACCGCCGCCACGCCGCCGGCCAGGACGGCCTCCGCGTGCCGGATTCCCGTGGCCGCGGACGCGAACTCGCTCGGCGAGGCGTCGTCCGCCGCCCGAGCAAGCGCGCGGTAGGCGTCCGCGACGTCGGTGAGATCCCGCGTCAACGGCGCAGCGGCCGGCCCGCCCAGCCCCAGCAGCGAATGGGCAGCGGCGCGGTGGTCCGCCCCGAGCTGACGTGCTGCCAGCGCCTGCGACTCGTTGGTGCGTGCACCCTTCAGCCTCGCGCGATGCCTGGACCGTGCGCGATTGAGCCGCTCGAGCACTGTCGGGAGATGGACCTCGAGCGCTAGTGATCGAGAAGGCACGAGCGCCCTGGCGCCAGGGACGGTGACCGAGTCGACGTCCGACGCACAATCTGAATCCGCTCCCAGCCGGGCCACGCTCGTGCATGCGATCCCGAGGACCCCTGCCGTCGTCGTGAGTGCCGTCACACTGCCGCCGCGCCCGCCCGCCCTGTCGGCGCGGTACATCCACGCCGGCCATCCGCGGACGTGTGTGAGTCTCGGCGCTCCTCCCGCCGCGAAGACCGCCGACCGCAGTTCGTCCGGGATGAGCGATGGCTCGACGGTCGGATCGAACGCCGCGACGACCCGCGTCCACGGGAGCGATGCCGGCTGGAAGACGGCCGTGCGCTCGGCGTCGAGCCCGGCGACACCGGCGCTCGAAGTCGAGACGGTACGCCAGTCCGCCGGGACGACGAGCCGCGCCGAACCGACGCTGACGATACGGGCGGACGGCGATGCAGGCTGCGCGGGTCTGACGGCGTCGGCTGCCCTGGATCCGGCCACGGCTGCGAGCGCGCCGGCGAGGAGCGCGGCCAAGGCGGTCAACCATGGAAGCGCGTTTCTTTTGGTCACTGCGCTCATCCCGACGAGTCGAAGATCGGCCCATGCTCCGATGGCTCGGGCGACTGCTCCGGTGCCGGCGGGGCGGGCGCCGGAGCGACCGGTGCCGGCGCGGCCGACAGAGGCGCGGGCGCGTCGCTTGAAGGAGCGACGGGCGGCGGCTCAGGGGCAACCACGAGCGTCGGCGCCGCCGGCGTCGGAGTGGCGCGAGGAACGCGCAGCTCGGGCAGGGCGGCCACCGAGCGCAGGCGAGCCGGATCCGACACGACCGGCGACGACGGCCCGGCGACCGGCGCCAGCACGACTGTCCGTGGCCGCTCGTCGTGCGCGAGCAAGGCGAGTGTCACGGAGAACGCCACGGTGAAGCTCACGGCGACGATCGCCGTGAGCGCGCCGGACATCAAGCGGATCATTCGGCGGGACATGGCGCGGGGCGTCGAGCGCCGGGATAGACGCACCGATCGGCCCGGCGGGGCGGGCGGCCCCGTCGGATGACGATCGTCGTCCACTTGCCGACGTAGCCGGCCTTCCTGACGGTGATGTCAAGGCGCGTGCCCGATCGCAGGTTGCGCTGGAGCGCTCGCAGGCGAGTCAAGGATGCGGTGCCGGCGAGGTGACGAACCGGGCAGCTACGACCGCGGCAGCGGGTGGCGATCCGTGCGCCGCGCGGTGCTCGCACGGTGAGCAGCGTGACCCGAGCGCCGGTGCGCGTGAGCCAGCCGCGAATGCGCACGATCGGGAACGGACGCAGCAGCGGCAGCTGCGCTTCGCCGGCCACCGGCGCCCCGATGATCGGGTTCGCAGGTGGATCGAAGACCACCGCGGGCGGGGCGCTCGACGGAGTCTCGTCCGGCTCCGGCTCCGGTTGCGGCTCCGGCTGCGGTGCCGGTTCCGGTTCCGGTTCCGGTGCCGGCTCCGGCGCCGGTTCGACGACGCTCGTGGGATCCGAGCGCGCGTCGGTCTTGCCGGCGCTGTTCTCGAGCTTGACGCGAACCCGGAGCGTCGAGCCCACGTCGGCGGCAACGACCCGATAGGTCGGGGACGCCGCACCGGCGATTGCCTTGCACTCCGTGCCGTCGGACTTCTTGCACCGCAGCCAGCTCCAGGTGGCCGTCGGCGCTGGGTCGCCCGTCCATGCCGCCGTCGCCGTGAGCACCTCGGACTCGCGCGGAATGCCGGTCACCGCCGGCCCTTCCGTGAACGCCGGCTTCACGTCGGCTCCCGCCGCCGCGGGCGCCAGAAGGCCGATGAACACGGCGACCGATGTTGAGATGACCCCCTTCATGTATGGCCGATCCTCGGTCAAGTCGTGAATGCGGGTCTAGGTGGTGACCTAGCCGGACGGCCTGGATCGTCCGATTTACGACCGTCCATTGTTACTCGCGACGACATGTTGGCGCGCGGCCGTACCAGGCCTCAGCGCCGCCTGAGTACTCATCTCCTCGGCACCAGGCGCCGGTCAGGCGGCGCTGTATTCGCGCTCCGCGGCCTTGAGTACGCCCGCGCGGTTCTTATGGACGCGCTCGTAGGACCGGACCTGCTTGGCGCGCTCGTCGTCGCCCTCGGCCAGCACAGCCTGGACCTCGGCGGCTCTCAGGTCGTCATAGCCGGGCCACGGCTCGTCGCCGCGGAGCGAGGCGACGCGCTCGAGGACCGTGGTGCGGTTCTGGTTCCTGCGCTCGTAGGCGTCGACCTTCGCGAGGTCGATCTGCGAGAGCGCGGTGAGCTTGCCGACGATCTCGTCGGCGGTGAGCGTGTCGTAGCGCGCGATCGGAAGGTCATCCTCGGTCGCAACCGCACCCTTGACCTGTCCCTCGGCCTGCGCGACGCCCGGGATCTTGCGGGCCTGACGCGCGCGCCGCTTGGTGGCGGCCGTCGTCTCGCGCGCGGTGGCCGTGGCGGCCTCGCCGGCGTCGCGCACAGCGTCGGCGGCACCCGTCGTGGTGATGTCGTAGGAATGCTCGCCCTCGACGTCGGCGCGGACGACAGCGTCGGTCAGCTCGGGGATCTCGCGCAGGACGCGCTGGAGCATCTTTTCCTCGTCCGCGAGGATCGATGCGGCCAGCCTGGCGGTGTCATCGTCGCCCACCGCGCGTGCCAGGCGCTCGATCGCCGTGTAGGTCGCGATCTCAAGAGCCTCGGTAGCGCAGGCGTCCTTGGCGTTCTTGAGCACCTTCTCGTCGCCGCCGGAGCCGCGCAGGAGATCGAACGGGGTCTTGCCGAACGCGAGCGCCTGCCCGAGAACGGTCTCGGCGAGGCCGACGATCGTCATCAGCGGGTTGGAGCCCTCGCCGAGCGCATCGAGCCGGCGAGCGACCCGATCGGCGTGGTCGCGCGTGTCGTCGAGATGCGCCTCCAGGGCGGACCGGTACGACCCCCGGGCTGTCATCGCGATCTGCGACTGCAGTACGCGCACGAGGGCCTGCTCGGTGGCATGCGCCTCGTCGAGGTACTGCACGATCTTCTGCTGAGCGTTGTTCATATGAGTCCCGATCTGAGAGGGAGAGAGTGACCGCGCCGCCGGCCATGAGAGCCGGCGACGCGGGTGAGGCTGGTTAGGAGCGGTCCTCGTCGTACGGCTCGCGGCTGCCGGCCTTGGCGAGGCCGCGGCTGACCATGTAGCCGACCGTCAGGATCGTCGCGTACAGCCACGCCTGCCTGGCGCCGAAGCCGCCGTTGTTGGCCTGGTCGACCACGCCGGCCGAGATCAGGATGCCGGCCAGGACGGCGAGATAGGCGAAGAACTCCGTCGTCTTGAACGACGCCTTCGTCTCAGTGCTCAGACGGCGCACGGGGTTGCGCTCGGTGTGGATGTTGCGCTCGAGGCCGTCGGCTCGTGCGGGGTTGCGAACTGCGCTCATGGTTCCCTCCAAGGGGACTCGCGGGATGGAGCTGGACCGTCTCCCGAACTCCGCGATACGGCGAGCGAGTCGTTCCCAGCATCAGAAAGGACGCGACGGCAACGCCGGACGCGTCCTCGATCAAAGCTCTACCCGGCGGCTCGACGCGATCAAACACGACGCCGATTTGCTGACGCTCGCAGCCAAGAGCGCTTCCGGCCGACTCAGCGGCGCGGGTCCGTCTGCGTCGCGATCTCCCAGGTCGCAGGGTGCTTTCGGACGACGGCGTAGCGGTTCGTGCGTTCGATGACGTCCTCGACGTCCTCGATCTCGTGCCCGGAGACGACGACGAACTTGGTCGCGTCCTTCCGCACGCTCTCGTACTCGGCAATGGACAGGCTGATCGCGTCGGTGCAGCTCGGCCGGCCGCATTCGCAGACGAACGGGAGGAGCTCGTGCTGCGTCTCGACGATCGGCTCGAGGTCGCGCGCGACTCGCTCGTTGATCTCGCGGAACCGCGCCTCGTTCGTCGCCAGCCGGGCCGCCCGCTCGTCAGCCATCCGGCACCGCCCTGAGCGCGAGCAGCGCGACGTCGTCGCGGGGCGAGCCGTCCTGCAGCTCGTCGATGCGGGCGGCCACCGCGCCGACGACCTCCTCGGCGGGCTTCCCGACGTGCTCCCGGAGCACCCGCTCCAGCTCGCGCTCGCCAAACGAGAGGTCGCGGCGGCGGAGCTCGACCGCGCCGTCGGTATAGAGCAGGAGGAGCTCGCCGGGCCAGAGCCGCGCCTCCCGCTCCTCGAACGTCGCCCCCTCGAGCACGCCGACGAGCGTGCCCTGCGTCTCGACCGGCTCGACGCGGCCGTCGGCGCGCAGGATGAGCGCCGGCGGATGACCGCCCGAGGCGATCGTGAGGGCGGTCGAGTCGCGGCCAGGACAGACGCGCGCGTAGAGCACCGTGCTGAACGACGTCGTCCCGCGCGCTCGCCGGCGCATCGCCTCGTCGAGGAACGCGAGGTTGCGGGCGGGCGAGCTGTCGCGCAGCGCCGCCGCGTACAGGGTGTGCCGGGTCAACGCCGTCAGTGCGGCGGCGTTCGCGCCCTTGCCGGACACGTCGCCGATGATGGCGGTCCACACGCCCTCCTCGGAGGGGAACACGTCGTAGAAGTCGCCGCCGACCTCGTTCTGGTCCCCGGCCGCCCGATAGCGCGCGGCGACCTCGACGTTGGGGATTGCGGGAAGCACGGCGGGGAGCAGGCTCTGCTGGAGCGTCTCGGCGATGCTCGAGCGCTCGGTGTAGAGCCGCGCGTTGTCGATGTGCAGGCCGGCGCGAGCGGCGAGCGCGGTCGCGACCACCAGGTCGTCGGATCCGAACCGGCGCTCCGAGTCGGCGAAGCCGAGCGCGATCACGCCGAGCATGCGACCGGAGGCCTTCATCGGGACGCTCAACGCAGATCGCAGGCCGAGCGCCCGGACCTGCCGGAGGTGCCGCTCGTCGTAGGCCGCCAGCAGGTCGTCGGTGATCTCCGGCAGCAACTCGTGCTCGCCGGTGCGCATCACGTCCGCGACACCGGGCAGCGAAACCGAGGCGGCTGGATCGGGACGCAGCAGTTCCCGCGCGAGATGCTCGCGCGCCGGGTCGGCGTGCACGATCGCGACCGGTGCGGGACGACCGTCCGACTCGATGACCGTCACGACGCACAGGTCCGCGATCGCCGGAACGGCTGCCTGAGCGACCTCCCCGAGCGTCGTCGCGTAATCCATCGACGACGCCATCCGGAGGCCGATGTCCGCGAGGAACTCCAGTCGCGCACGTTCGAGCTCGGCTTCGTGCTGCGCGAACTCGGCGCGAACGCGCGCGGCCTCCTCGCTCGCCCGCGCCGCGACCGCCTCCTTGATGAGGCGGCGCTCCTCGGCCTCCGCCGTCTGGCGCGAGGTGATGTCGCGCAGGAACCCCGCGAAGCGCGGCGGCTCGCGCCACCCGACGCGGGTGACGGTGAGCTCGACCGGGAAGCTGGTGCCATCGGCGCGCATCCCCTCGAGCTCCAGACGCCGGTTCATGAGCCGCGGCTCACGCGTCTCGAGGTATCTCCGCAAGCCGGCCCGGTGCGCCGCGCGCAGCTCGTGCGGCACGATCAGGTCCACCAGCGGGGAGCCGACGGCCTCCTCACGAGAGAACCCGAACGTCGCCTCCGCCGCCGGGTTGAGGTCGAGTATCGCCCCGTCGTGATCCATGGTGATGACGCAGTCGAGCGCCGCCTCGAAGATCGCGCTCGCCTGCTCCTCCGTCTCGCGAAGCCGTTCCTCCGCTCGAACTCGTGCCACGTAATGGGCGAGCTGCCTGCCGACCTTGCTCAATGCGAGGTCGTGCTCGCGATCCGGGAGTCGAGCGGTCCTCGACAGGAACTCGATCACCCCGATGACCCCGCTCGCGCCGACGACCGGGATCGCCGTGGCGCTGCGGAGCCCCGCCCGGGCGGCGACGCCCGCTCGCGGGAAGTCGTCGTCCTCGCCGATCTCGCCGAGCCAGATCGGCTCGACCGCGTGCCAGACGCGTCCCGGGAGCCCGACGTCGCGCGCGAACGTCAGACGCTCGCTCACCCGCAGGAACTCGACGAGACCCGGCTCGCCGCTGCTCCACGAGCGCCCGCACCGCAGCAGACCGAGCTCGTCATCCGGCACCCATAGGAGGGCCGCGTCCCAGCCGAACCAGGCGGCCAGCGCGGCGAGGATCTCGTGCGTCGCGTCGTCGATCGTGGCGGCCTCGGCGAGCACCCGCACGATTTCCGATTCCCGCTCGAGGAGTTGCGGCGAGCGCGACCGCTCGTTCATCGAGAGGAGCCTAGCGCCGGGCCGTGTGCGCCAAGAGCCGCACGACCTCCCCGCCCGGCAGCCGGACCTCCCGAGGCTCGAGCCGCAGCTCCGCGCAGCTATTGCCCGAAATGCGCTCGGGTTTCGCGTGTTTGTAGGCTCTAGGCCATGACGTACGTGATCGTGGGGAGCTGCATCAAGGACGACTCCTGCATCGAGGTCTGCCCGGTCGACTGCATCCACCCGAAGCCCGGGGCAGCCGACTTCGAGACCGCCGAGCAGCTCTACATCGACCCGGAGGTGTGCATCGACTGCGACGCCTGCGTCGAGGCCTGTCCGGTCGACGCGATCTTCCCGGACTTCGAGCTGCCCGAGAAGTTCGCCTACGCGCTCGACCTCAACGCCGAGTTCTTCGCCGGGGCGAGCACCGCGGAGCGCACCGCCGCGTGATGCGACCGCGTGTGGCGATCGTCGGAGCGGGGCCGGCCGGGGCGTTCGCAGCCGGCTGCCTGCGGCGCGCCGGCGGGGACGTCGACATCGACCTGTTCGACCGGCTGCCCACGCCGTGGGGGCTGCTGCGCGCCGGCGTGGCCCCGGACCACCAGGAGATCAAGCGCCTGCAGGACACATTCGAGCGCCAGACGTTCGAGCGTGGCTGCCGCTTCCTCGGGAACGTGGAGGTCGGCGTGGACGTGTCGCACGCCGAGCTGATGGAGCACTACACGGCCGTGGTCTACGCCACCGGCGCCCAGACGGACAAGTCGCTCGGGATCCCCGGCGAGGACCTGCCGGGCAGCTGGGCGGCCACCGAGTTCGTGGCCTGGTACAACGGCCATCCGGACTACCGCGACCTCGAGTTCGACCTGTCGGCGCGGCGCGCGGTCGTGATCGGCAACGGCAACGTGGCCGCGGACGTGACGCGCATGCTCACGCTCAGCGCCGCCGAGCTCGAGCGCACGGACGTCGCCGACCACGCGCTCGAGGCGCTCCGCGAGAGCCGCATCGAGGAGGTGGTCGTGCTCGGCCGGCGCGGCCCGGCGCAGGCCGCGTTCACCAGCGCCGAGCTGCGCGAGCTCGGCCGCCTCGAGGGCGTCGACCTCAGCGTCGACCCCGCCGACGTCGAGCTCGACCCGATCTCACGCCGCTGGCTGGAAGAGGAGGGCACGTTCACCGCGCGCAAGAACGTGGAGCTCCTGCGCGAGTTCGCGGCCACCCCGCGCACCGGCGCCCAGAGGCGCATCGACCTGCGCTTCCTCGTCTCGCCGGTCGAGATCCTCGGGAGCGACTCGGTCGAGGCGGTCACCGTCCGCCGCAACGAGATCGTGCGCACCGACGACGGCCTCCTGCGGGCGCGGGCGATCGACGACGGCGCCGAGACGATCGAGTGCGGCCTCGTGCTGCGCTCGGTCGGGTACCGGGCGGTGCCGCTTCCCGACGTGCCGTTCGACGAGCGCCACTTCGTGCTGCCCAACCAGCGCGGCCGCGTGATCGGGCCTGAAGGTGAGCCGGTCCCCGGCGTCTACGCCGTCGGCTGGATCAAGCGCGGCCCGACGGGGATCCTGGGCACGAACAAGCGCGACGCCGAGGAGACGATGAACTGCGTCGCCGAGGACCTGGACGGCCTGCCGCGGCCGCGCGAGACGATCGACGCGCTGCTGGCCGCGCGCAAGCCCGACCTCGTGACCGCGGAGGCCTGGCACGCGATCGACGCCCGCGAGCTGGACCGCGGTCGCGAGGAGCAGCGCCCCCGGGTCAAGCTCGCCTCGCGCGACGAGCTGCTGGCCGCGGCGAGGGAATAACCGGCTCCGCCGTCGACGCGGGCGCAGGGCTGCTCGGTGGCGTTCACGACCGAGGTGCGGGTGCCGGTGAACCAGCTACTTCGGCGCGTAGCGGTGATGGATGCCCAGTGAGTTGCCGGCCGGGTCGAGGAAGATCGCCTGGTGGCAGACGCCGCTGTCCATCGTCTCGGTGACGAACTTCACGCCCTGCGCCTCGAGCTCCTCTCGCGCGGCGGCGACGTCGTCGACCTGGAGCGCGATCGGGAGGCCGTGCGGGCGGAACTCCTGGCCGAAGGCGGTGGGCTCCATCACCGCGAGGGTGAGGTTGCCGGCCTGGAACTCCTTGGCCGGCATCTCGCCCCACTGCTTGACGAACGGCAGCCCGAGCACGGTGCCGTAGAAGTGCACCGACGCGTCGAAGTCCTGGGCCGGGACCGTGACGAAGTCGACGCCGGTGACGAGCGTGGTCGTGGTCATGGCCGGAACGCTACGCCCCGGCGAGCCGCGCGCCCTCGACGAGCGATTCGAGCTTGCCGTAGGCGGCGTCGCGGCGCAGGTACTTCATGCCGCAGTCCGGGGCGGCGATCAGCCGCTCCGGGCCGGCGTGGGGGAAGGCACGGCGGATGCGGCCGGCGACGGTCTCGGGCGTCTCGACCTCGTCGGTCGAGAGGTCGAGGACGCCAAGGATGATCGTCTTCGACAAGAGGGCGTCGAGGACGTCGAGCGCGAGTCCCGACTGCGCGGTCTCGATGCTGATCTGATCGCACTCGGTCTGGGCGAGCTCGGGCAGGAACGAGTAGCCGCTCGGGCGGTCGTGGATGATCGCCGCGTATCCGAAGCAGATGTGGACGGCGGTCGTCCCGTGGATGCCGTCGATCGCGTGCTTGAGGACGTCGAGCCCGTACGAGCGCGCGGCCTCGGGTCGCGCCTGCATGTACGGCTCGTCGACCTGGACGATGTCCGCCCCGGCCTCGAAGAGGTCGAGGATCTCGCCGCGGACGGCCTCCGCGTACGCCATCCCCAGCTTGTCGGGCGCGCCGTAGTAGTCGTCCTGGGCCTGCTGGGACATCGTGAACGGCCCCGGGACCGTGATCTTCGTGCGACGGCTCGTGTGCGCGCGCAGGAACTGCAGGTCGCGGACCTGCACCGGTTGGCGCCGGGCGACCGGGCCGACCACGCGCGGGACCGGGTTGGGATGACCGCTGCGGTCGAGCGCGGTGCCCGGGTTCTCGATGTCGACGCCCTCGAGCGCGGTCGCGAAGCGGTTCGAGTAGCTCTCGCGGCGCATCTCGCCGTCGGTGACGATGTCGAGCCCTGCACGCTCCTGGTCGGCGATCGCCAGCCGCGTGGCGTCGTCCTGCGCCTCCTCGAGATAGCCGGGATCGACCCGCCAGAGCTCGAGCGCGCGCACGCGCGGCGGGAAGCGATCGCGCAGCCGCTCGCGGTCGATCAGCCAGTTCGGCTGCGCGTAGGAGCCGACCAGGCTCGTCGAGATCGCGGTCATCGGGGCGCGAGTTTCCCATACGCCGAGCTCGCGCTACCTTGTCTGGCCGGAGCACGGACAGGGCACGGGAGGGCACATGCCGCGTATCCAGGTGGACACGGAATCGCTGACGGCGGGCGGAGCCCAGCAGTCCGCCGCAGGTGGCCACGCGCTCGAGGCCGCCGGTGAGCTCGACGCCGCGATCGCGGCCGCCGCGGCGGCGGTCGGCGACGCGGGCGCGGGCGGCGCCGTCGGAGACTGGGGCATCAGCTGGGCACGCAGCCTCGCTGCGCTCGGCGATGCGACGGTGCGCACGGGCGGCAACCTCTCGTCCGCCGGGCTGGCGTACCGCGACACCGACGAAGGGCAGATGCGGTACTGATGGCGGGCGGCGAAAGCTACGGCGGCATCACGGTCCCGAAGGGCGACCCCGGCGCGCTCGAGGCCGCCGCGGGCCGGCTCGTCTCGACCGCGGGCCTGCTCCAGTCGGTCTCGGGCCACCTGAACGGCGTCCTCGGCGCCCTGTCGTGGTTCGGGCCGGCGAGCGCGCAGCACGCGCTGCTCACCAACACCCAGACCCTCATGGCCAACACGAGCGCGAACGCGCTGATCCAGCAGGCCTCGGTCATCAACGGCTACGCCGAGGTCCTGCAGGCCGCGCAGCGCCAGGCCAAGCGCGCGATCGAGCGCGCCAAGGACGCCGACGAGCGCATCAAGCAGGCGAAGGAGGACATCCGCCAGGCGGTCGACGACCAGGCCGCCGCCCAGGCGCGGATCATCGCCGCCCAGGCGGCTCAGACGCGAGCGTTCGCGAGCGTCGTCGACCTGCTGGCGGGCAACGCCGCCGCCGCGGCCGCCGCCGATCTGGCCGCCGCCGAGGAGGCCGACGCACGGCGCGACCTGCACGCCGCCGAGGAACGCGAGCGGCAGGCCCGCCGGCGCCTGCAGGAGGCCGAGGAGGATCGCCGCGAGGCGCAGCGGGACGGCCTCGACGCCGAGGAGGCGGTCAACATCGCCCGCGTCAGCCTGATCGCGGCCGCCCAGGGCGCCGGGCTCCTGCCGACGCAGCCGGGCGGCCCCGCCAACCCGGCGTTCGCGGCGGCCGCCGGCATCACGCTGCCGAAGCCGCCCGAGCCCAAGGAGGACGACCGGAACTGGTTCGAGCGCCGGCTCGACGACGTCGGCAACGCCGCCTCGTGGACGTGGGATCAGGCCAAGCAGGTCCCCGGCGGCGCCTGGGAGGGCGTGACAGGCATCTACGAGGGCGGCAAGTTCATCATGGAGCTCAACCCCACGAGCCCGATGAACTGGATGCACCCCGGCCGCACGCTCGAGCGCTACCAGCAGCTGGGGGCGGCCGGCAAGTTCGCCTACGAGCACCCCGGCGAGTTCGGCAAGGCGCTCATCAACTACGAGGACCTGGCGGCCGGCCGCTACGGCGAATGGGCGGGCAACCTCCTGCCGGACGCCATCCTCGCGGTCACGACCGCCGGTGCCGGCACCGCGGCGTCCCGCAGCGCGCGGCTCGCCCAGACGACAAGCAAGCTGGCCACCGCCGAACGCGCGTTCAACCGGGCTACCGACCTCAAGGCGAGCTTCCCGACGCGGGAGTTCAGCCTGAAGAAGACCGTCGCCGCGCAGGCCGGCGATCGCGGCGGGATCTCGATCAGCGGCGAGAACTTCGCCGAACAAGGGCGCATGCTCGATCGCGTCGGGGCCGACTCGTCGCTCCTCAAGACGCAGGACTCGGCGCATATGCGCCAGGCGCTCGACGATGTCGGGCACACCATGCCGGGACATCGGCTCGACCGCATCCACGGCGAGCCGCAAGGCTGGTTCTACGGCACCCACGCCGAGCTGCGACTGCTCCTGGACGACCCGAAGGTGCCGGTGGGCGTGACCAAGGCACCCTGCGGACCGAGCTGCGACCCCGGCATCCAGGCCCTCGCGAGCAAGGTCAAGGAGGACATCCTCGTCCATTCGCCCGACGGCCCGACGCTGTACCGCCGAGACGGGACGGTGATCCCCAACCCGTCGCCGAAGGAGTTCTCCGGTGTGAACAGTCGCTGGCCAGGGGCGTTGTGGGGCGCAGGCGGCGGCGCGGCCGGGCTCGGCGTGTCGGCGTCAGGCCCGTGAGCGACGAGGTCGGAAGCGCGATCGAGGTTGCGCTCGCCGCTCTCGAGGCTTCGCCGGACGGCTGGCTGGCGCTGCCCGACCGACGGCGGCTCCGGGAGGCGCTGGGCCCGTGGACGCCTCCATACGAGCCGGGCGGGCCGGATGCAGGGCTGCTCCGCCGCGCGGAGCTCCAAGTCGCGTGCGTCCGGCGCGCGGTTCCGTCGTGGGAGCGGCGCTTTCCGCGAGACGCGCGGCCGCGGGAGCTCGCCGACGCCGTGATGCCGGCATTGCGCGGCGAAGTGCCCGAGCGGGAGGTCAGGGCGCTGGCCGAGGCGCTCGAGGCGGATGTCGAACCCCTCGGCGCCGAGGAGGAGGCCGAGGACGGCGCCTACTTCGCGGGCCTCGCCGCTGTCTATCTCGCATCCGACGCGTGGGATGGCGACCTCGACCCGGAGGACCACCCACCCGAGCGGCTGGATCGCGAGCTGGACGAGCCCCGGATCGAGGCGCTCGCCGCATGGGCGCTCGCCGCGGACGAGATCGAGGACACGCGCGCGTACTGGCGCTGGTACGTCACGGAGGCCTTCCCGGCCGCGTACGCTGTGACGGCGTGAGGCTGCGCCGAGCATCGCCGACCAAGGGCCTCGAGTTCGACCTCGAGTTCCCGGAAGGGCTCAACGTCTATCGCGACGTGCCCGGCGTCGACCTGATCGTCAGCGCCGGCGAGCTCGGCGACCCCGCCGCGACCGTGATCAGCATCGGCGCCGTGCGCGACGGCGTGCCGATGACGCGTGAGGAGCACGTCCGCCGGGTTCGCGAGAACTCGGCGGATCTGAATCCGCATCTCGTCGACGAGGGCCCGATCCCGCTCGCCGGCCTCGAGTCCTGGTGGACGGTCGATGCGGTCGTGATCGGCGGGCGGTCGGTCGTGCTCGAGCGCTGGATGCTGGTCCGCGACGGCGTCGGCTGGACGGCGTCCGTGCAGATGCCCTGGATCGACATGCACACGGTGCGCGACGGAGCCATCGCGGTGGTGTCGACGCTGACGTTCCGATGAGCGCGCCCGCGTTCGATCCCGACACCGGCATGCTGACCGCGCCGCGGGAGACGATCGGCGCGCTGGCGACGATCGTCACCGGCGCCGGGGAGGCGGACGCTGTCGCGGTCGACGCCGTGCTCGCCGCGGCCGGGGCGGGATCGCTCGCCGAGCCGCATCCGAAGCTGGCCGAGGCGCTCGCGCCGATACGCAGCCCGATCATCGGGATCCGGCTCGGCAAGACCGGCTACGTGATGCCGGGCTGGGTCGGCCAGGGGCGCTTCACGCTGCATGCGTACCGCAACGGCGACGACGACCAGCTCGTGCCGATGCCCGCCGAGCACCTCGTGCACTTCCTGCTCTGGCTGCTGAAGATCGGCCCGCGCCGGCGCGATCCGCGGCCGGAGGAGACGACGGTGGACGCCGCCGCGCTCGACCGTGCCGTCGCGTACCGGCTCGCCGACCGCCCGTCCGGAGGCCTGCTGCCCGAGCCGCTCGACTCCGCGATCGCGCACGGGTTCCGCGACTGGTGGCTGGCGAGCTCGCGCTGGACCCCCGCTCCCGGCGCCCCGCGCGAGCTGATGCTCGAGGCGGTCGACACCGATGCCGGCCTCTGGTCGGTACAGCGGCTCGAGGACGGCACCACCGCGATTGCGCGGCCGGTGACGCCGATGAGCACGATGCTCGCGCTCGGCGATCTGCTGCCGGACAACAACCTGATCGACGCGAGTGCGCCGCGGCTCGCGCTCGAGCTGACGCCGGTCCTGGGTGGGCACGCCGCCTGGGTGACCCAGGCGCTGTCGGGCTGAGCACGGCGTGGCGACCTACCGGCTCGACTCGCTGGGCATCGTCGAGACCGGGCCGCTGCTCCTCGACGACGGCTCCGCGCTGCACGAGGTCGTGGACGCCGTCCGTGCGCCGGGTGCGAGCCGCGCCGGGGTGTCGGTGCGCGCGGACCCCCAGCCGGAGGCCGGCCTCGCGGAGCTGGGGTCGGACGAGGTGCTGATCGACGTCGAGCCCGGCGAGCTGGCCGGCGCGCCCGCGGTCCGCACGCTCATCCTCGTCCAGCTCGGCGGCCTCGCGACGGTCGTCCTCGAGCAGTGGCGGCTCGACGCGGCGGGCCGGCGCTGGACCGTCACCGCGACGGCCGACCTCGCGCTGTGGCCGCGGCTCGCTCCCGGGTTGCGGGCGGTGGTGGCGACGCTCGAGGTGGAGCCGTGAGCGGGGTCGTCGTCGATCCTGAGCGCGCCGAGGTGCGCGGCCCGGCGGGCGCGATCCGCGAGCTGCTCGACGGGACCGAGGAGCCCGGGCCGCCGCTGCTGGCGGCCGGCCTGCGAGCCGCCCGCGCGCCGTTCGCCCGCTTCCGCGTCACCGGCCTGAAGGAGCCGCTCGAGGCGCTCGCCGACGCGCACGCCGGCGTCCTCGTGCTGTCGCTGGAGGGCGGCGAGACCGCGCTGCGCGCGTGCACTCCGAGCGGGCTGCTCGGGCTGCTCGTGCGCGCCGTCGGCCTGCGCCCGAGGCCGCGCGGCGCAGGCGAGCCCATCGTGGTCGGAGCCGACCGGATGGCCGCGATCGTCAACGAGCGATCGGCCGCCGGCGCTGCGCTCGACGAGGCGGACGAGGAGCGGCTCCAGGCGCACCTCGATGCGCTCGTCGCGCACTGGCGGCTGGACGGCTACGGGCCGGGGGCCGGCTGGTACCTCGAGGTCCTCGACAGCGAGCTCGGGCTGTGGACGGTCGAGGCCTCGCCCGAGCGCCGCGTGACGCTCACTCCCACCGACGCGACCGCGGTGCTCGACGAGCTGGCCGCCCTCCCCGGGCACATCGGGCTCGGTCCGCCGGCGTGAACAGCGCGAGCAAGGCCAGGGGCGCCGTCGCGGCGCTGTTCTTCGCCAACGGCGCGCTGTTCGCGAACCTGGTCCCGCGCTTCCCGGAGCTGAAGGCGGAGCTCGACCTCTCCAACTCGGCGTTCGGCACCGCCGTCGCGGCCTACGGCGTCGGCGCGCTGATCGCCGGGCTGGTCGCCGGCCTGCTGGTGAGCCGCTTCGGGTCGGTCCTGGTGGCGCCCGCGAGCACGATCGGGATCGCGCTGAACCTCGTGCTGCTAGGTCTCGCGCCCTCGTACGCGACGCTCGCCGCCGCCCTGTTCGTCGCAGGCTCGCTGGACTCGATCGCCGACATCGCGGTCAACGCACACGGGCTGCGGGTCGAGCGGCTGTACAAGCGATCGATCCTGAACTCGCTGCACGGTCTGTGGAGCGTCGGCGCGGTCGCCGGCGGCGCCATGGGCGCTGTCGCCGCCGGGCTAGAGG
>JBKOYW010000183.1:0-14169 GCA_046744275.1 Actinomycetota bacterium | reverse complement strand
CCACGATCCCGTCGTCGTCCCCCACCAGCACGTCGCCCGGCGCGACCTCGACGCCGCCGCAGCGGACCGCACCGGGCGGGCCGGGATCGGCGCCCGCGCCGAACGCGTTCGGGACGCAGCCGCGCGCGTAGAACGGCAGCTCGATGGCGCGCAGCTCGTCGGTGTCGCGGCAGTAGCCGTCGATCACGATCCCGGCGAGGCCCTTGCGCTGCGCCTCGCTCGCGAACAGCTCGCCGGCGAGTGCGGGCGGCGCCCCGCCCCCGTCGATGACCAGCACGTCCCCGGCGCCGGCCCGCTCGAGGCCGTCGAGCACCGGCAGCAGGCCTCCGTTCGCCGCGACCGTCACAGCGCGGCCCACGAGCTTGCGCCCAGGGGCGATCGGCCGCAGCGCCGGGTCGACGACCCGCAGGTCCTTGCCGCTGTCGCTGAGCGTGGTGGTGTCGATCGCGCGAAGCCGCTGAAGAAGGTCGTCCATGGTCGGTAGCTTGTACCTGAGAGCCCATGAGCGTCCAGACCGCCTCCGTACCCAAGCTCAGCCGGCGCCGGCGCGCGGCCAGGACGGTCGCCGCGGCCCTTCGCGGCGGCCTGATCGGCACCGTGGTGGCAGCGGTGGCGTGGGTGATCGCCGGCGCGCTCGCCGGAACCGCGTTCGTGGTGCTGGTGATCGCCTCGATCGGCGCCGCCGCGTGGGTCGCGTTCCGCGGCTCGCTGCGGACGTGGGTGTGGCTGGCGCTCGCCGTCGCGTGGGCGGTGGTGCTGCTCGAGCGCGCGATCGTGCAGGAGAACGGCGGCGTGTGGGTCGCCCTCGCAGGCTGGCTCGGCGTGATCGTCGCGGCCCGCCGCGCCGGCATCTCCAAGTGGTCGCTGCCGTGGCTCGCCTACCCGCTTATCTCGGTCGCCATCGTGGTCGGCGCCGGCGAGGACATGCTCGACCCGTGGGGCGCGTCGTGGCTGTGGGTCCTCGCCGTGCTCGGTCCGGTCGTCGGCGCGCGGACGCTGCTCAAGCCGGACGAGTCGCGCACCACTCCCTGAGGTGCACGTAACCAGTATATAGTTATGGGCGGTTATGCGAACCGCCCTCATCGGCGCGCCGACCAGCCTCGGCGCCTTCGCCCCCGGCCAGGAGCAGGCGCCCCGCGCCCTTCGTGACGCCGGCCTGCAGGCCGACGCCGATTTCGGCGACATCGCGCTGCGCCGCTGGCAGCCCGACCGCGAGCACCGGCGCGCCCAGAACGGCTCCGGCGTCGCCCAGGCGGCGCGCGAGGTCGCCGAGCGCGTCGAGGCGGCGATCCGCTCCGGCCACGTCCCGGTCGTCCTCGGCGGCGACTGCACGGTCGAGGTCGGCACCGTCGCCGGCGCGCTGGCCGCGGCGAGCGAGCCGCTCGCGCTCGTCTACTTCGACATGCATCCCGACCTCAACACGCCCGAGACGGTCGTCACGGGAACGCTCGACTGGATGGGCGTCGCACACCTCCTCGGCCTGCGCGGGACGGTGCCCGAGCTGGCCGCGATCGGTCCGCGCGTCCCGATGCTCGTCCCGGCCGACGTGCTGCTGTTCGCCCGCGACGCCAGCCAGACCAAGCCTGCCGAGCAGGAGGCGATCGACGCCCACGGGATCGCGACGATCGACGCCGAGGAGGTCGCTGCCGACCCGCGCGAGGCGGCCAGGCGTGCTGCGGAGCGGTTCGATCGCTACCTCGTGCACTTCGACGTCGACGTCGTCGACTTCGTCGACCTCCCGCTGTCGGAGAACACGGGCCACAACATCGGCCTTCCGTTCCAGGCGGCGTGCGCCGCGCTCGAGGTCCTCGTCGCCGGCCCAGGCTTCGCCGGGCTGACCGTGACCGAGCACAACCCGGCGCACGGTGCCGACGACGGCTCGACGACGGCCGCCCTCGCCCAGGCCCTGCAGACCGCCCTCAGCGCGCGTTGAGCTGCGCGGCCAGCAGGCCGAGCGGGGCGCCCCAGTCCTCGATCGAGGCGGGAGCGGGGATGCCGTAGCCGGAGCCGGCGAGCGAGATGCGACCGCGCAGCGCCCACTTGGCGAACGTGTCCGCGAAGCGCTCCTCGACCGCCGTGCACGCGCCGATCGGCAGCGCGGCAGTCGGTCGGCAGGTGCCGACGCGCGGGATGCCCTGGTCGAGCTGCTGCACCAGGTCGTCCGGCACGAGCTGGTAGTCGATCACGTGGCCGAGCTCGTGCAGCACGACGACGTTGCGGTCGAGCGCGCGGTCGCCGTTCAGCGACCGCAGGTCGAAGCTGACGACGGCGCCCTCGGACGACATCTGGGCCAGGCCGATCGCCTCGCCGTACGCGAGGTCGGTCCGGATCTCGACCAGCCCGTCGACCTCGGCGATCAGCCGCTGCGCCTCCGGACGGGCGGTCTCGATGGCGGCGAGGATCCACGCGCGGTCGGCCGGCGTGACGTCGGGCGCGAAGCGCAGGCCGGCGGCGCGCGTCTCGTCGGTGATCTCCGCCACGCCTGACGCGGCCAGGCCGGGATCGGTCCTCATCATGCGCGCTCCGACGAGCACGACCGCCGCGCAGGCGCCGATGACGAGAAGGACCCGCATGTCCCGTCTACATCGGCGGGACGCGCAGGAAAGCTGAGCGTCAGCCCTGGCCGACGCGCTCGCGCTCGTCCTTCGGCACGCCGCGGTACGGCGCCTTGATGTCCTCCTCCGCGCCCGGGACGCCGGCCTCCAGCTCGCGCGCCCGCTCGGTCTCGGCGTTCAGCTCCGCCCCCAGCAGCACCGCGATGTTCGTGATCCACATCCACACCAGGAACACGATCACGCCCGCCAGGGCCCCGTAGGTCTTGTTGTAGGAGCCGAAGTTCGCGACGTAGAACGCGAAGGCGGCCGAGGCCACGATCCACAGCACGACGGCGACGACGCTGCCCGGCGACACCCAGCGGAAGCCCGCCGGCTTGGCGTTCGGCGACGACCAATAGAGGATCGCCAGCATCAGCATCACCACGACGAGGAGCACCGGCCACTTGGCGATGTTCCAGGCCGTCACCGCGGCGTCGCCGAGCCCGACCGCATCGCCGACCGCCTGCGCCACGGGGCCGGTGACGATCAGGGCCAGCACGACGAGCGCCGCCATGAGCACGAGCGCGAGCGTCACGAGCAGCTGGAGCGGCCGCAGCTTCCAGAACGGCCGGCCCTCCTCGCGCTCGTAGATCGCGTTCGAGGCGCGCATGAAGGCCCCGACGTAATTCGACGCCGTCCAGATCGCCACCGCGACACCGAAGATCAGGCCGAACAGCGCGGTGGACCGGTTCGAGGAGATCTGCTCGATCGGGCCCTTGAACGTGTCGACGGCCGAGGACGGGCCGAGCTGCGAGACGATGTCCGTGGTCACGCGCGTGATCGTCGCCGGATCCACGACCAGGCCGAGGATCGAGATCATGGCGATGAACGCCGGGAAGATCGAGAGGACCGCGTAGTACGTGAGCGCGGCGGCCCAATCCGTCAGGTTGTCGTCGCGGAACTCGGCGACCACGCGCTTGAGCGTGCCGGACCAGGAACGCCGGGCGAGGTCTGTGGGGGTCTCGGGGGCCTTCATACGCGAAGGCTTCCCGGCGGTTCGCCCCCTTGAACGCTCAGACGCGCGCCAAGTTCTCCGACCAACCGCCCTCGTATGCGTGGGCGGCGCCGTCGGCCACCACCACGATCCGGTCGGCGATGCGGTCGAGGAAGTAGCGGTCGTGCGAGACCGCGACGACGGTGCCGTCGTAGTGCTCGAGCGCGTCCTCGAGCACCTCGATCGACTCGATGTCGAGATGGTTGGTCGGCTCGTCGAGCAGCAGGCAGTTCGGCGCGTCCTCCATCAGCAGGAGGAACGCCAGGCGCGTGCGCTCGCCGCCGCTGAGCGTGCGCACCGGGCGGCGGACCTGCTCGTAGTCGAACAGGAACCCCATCAGGCGCCGGACCGCGGTGTCCTCGGCCATCGAGCGGCCGGCGCGCAGGACGTCGATCACGCTGGAGTCCGGCGGGAGCCCGGCGGCCGCCTGCGAGAGGTAGCCGACCTCGATCCCCGACCCGATCCAGCGCTCGCCGCCGGCCGGCTCGAGCGTGCCGCCGAGCGTGCGCAGCAGCGCGGTCTTGCCGGCGCCGTTGGGGCCGACGACGCCGACGCGCTCGCCGCGGCCGACCACGAGCTCGACGTCAAGCAGCACCGGATCGTCGGGGTCGAAGGCGACGTCGACGCCCTCGAGCGCGAGCACGCGCTGGCCGCCGCGGACCGCGCTGCGCAGCGCGAGCGCCATCTTGCGGCGCTCGAACACCGGCTGCTCGACCTTCTCCATCTTGTCGATCTGCATCTGCTTCACGCGCGCCTGGCGGGCGTGGCGCTCGTTGACCCGGATGTGCGCCCAGTGGCGGAAGCGGCGGATCGCCTCCTCCAGTCGCGCGATCTCCTTCTGCTGGGTCACGTACTGCTGGCGCTGCCGCTCGAGCTCGAGCTGCCGGGCGACGGCGTAGGCCGAGTAGCCGCCGGGCCAGATGCGGATCCGCCCGCGGTCGAGCTCCGCGATCGCCCCCACGCACGCGTCGAGCAGGTGGCGGTCGTGCGACACCATTAGCACCGCGCCGTCGAAGTCGTCGACGAGCCGCTCGAGCTGGTCGCGGCGGTGCATGTCGAGGTGCGCCTCCGGCTCGTCGAGCATCAGCACCTGCGGCCGCCGCGCCAGGCAGGCGGCCAGCGCGACGAGCTTGCGCTGCCCGCCGCTCAGCTCGCCGGTCGGCATCGTCAGCGCCTCGTCGGGCACGCCCAGCTCGTCGAGCAACGTGCGCGCCTCTGACTCCGCGCGGTCGCCGCCGTGCTCGGCCCACCGCGCGAGCAGGCGCTCCTGGTGGGCGAGCGCGCGGCCCATCGCGTCGAGGTCGGACGCGAGCTTGGGGTCGGCCAGCCGCTGCTCGACCGCCGCGAGCTGCGCCTCCAGCTCCGCCAGCTCGGGACGGGCGGCGCGCACCCAGGCCAGCGGCGTCCGCTCGTCGCCCGGCACGTGCTGCGGCAGGAACGCCTGCACGAGCCCGCGCCGCCGGGTCACCGTGCCCGCGTCGGGCTCCTCGAGTCCGGCGAGGATCGCCAGCAGCGTCGACTTGCCGCCGCCGTTCGGCCCCAGCACGCCGACCCGCATGCCGTCGGCCAGCTCGAGGTCGAGCCCGTCGAGCACGAGGCGACCGCCGAACGATTTGGAGATGTCGCGGGCGGAGAGGAGCGGGACTGGTGCCATGGGGGCCGGGTAGGTTCGCAGCATGCCGCCGAATGTGCACGTCGCGCCGGAGTCCGATCGCGCCATCGAGGAAGCCGTGACCGCCGCGGGCGGCCGCATCTCCGCCTTGGATGACGCCGACGCGCTGGTGTGGCTGGATTCGAACCCGGACTCGTTCCCGGACGGCCTGCCGGACGGGGTGCGCTGGGTCCAGCTGCCGTCGGCTGGGGTGGAGCTGTGGCTGGACCGGATCGGTGACGGACGGGCGTGGACCTCGGCCGCCGGGGCCTACGGGCGGCCGGTCGCCGAGCACGCGCTGATGCTGATGCTGGCGGGCGCGCGGCAGCTCGCCGTGTGCGCCCGCGCGACGACGTGGCGCCGCCCGCCGCTGGTGCCGCTCGAGGGCGCGACGGTGGCGATCGTGGGCGCCGGCGGGATCGGCCGGGCGCTGATCGAGCTGCTGGAGCCGCTCCGCGTGGAGGTCCTCGCGGTGACACGGCGCGGACGCGACGGCACGATCCCGGTCGACCGCCTCGGCGAGGTCTGGCCGCGCGCCGACCACGTCGTGATCGCGGCCCCCGCGACCGCCGACACGGAGCATCTCGTCGGCGCTGCGGAGCTCGAGGCCATGCGCGACGACGCCTGGCTGGTGAACGTCGCGCGCGGCTCGCTGGTCGACACCGACGCGCTGGTCGCGGCGCTGGCCGCCGGCACGATCGGCGGCGCCGCGCTCGACGTCACCGACCCCGAGCCGCTGCCCGACGGCCACCCGCTGTGGAGCGAGCCGCGCGCGCTGATCACGCCGCACGTCGCGAATCCCGACGCCACGCTGCGGCGCTACCTGGCCGAGCTCGTCCAAGAGAACGTCGCGCGGTTCGGCGCCGGCGAGGACCTGCTGTCGCGGATCGATCCCGAGGCGGGCTACTGAGCCGCTCGCTCGCGCGACTCCTCCAGCAGCCGCTCGGCGACCTCGCGATCCTCCCAGCCCTGGACCTCGACCTCCTTGCCCTCGGGCACCTTGTAGATCGAGAAGAAGTGCTCGATCTCCTGACGGAGCTGGCCTGACAGGTCCCCGAGCCGCTCCATGTGGCTCCAATTGGGGTCCTCGAACGGCACGCAGAGCAGCTTGTCGTCCTGACCCGCCTCGTCCCTGGTGCGGAACACGGCGATGACGCGGACCGGGATGACGCAGCCGGGGAACGTCGGCGCGGACACGCAGACCATCGCGTCCAGCGGCGTCCCCTTGGGCGAGCAGGTGCCCTGGATGAACCCATAGTCTGTGGGATAGACCACGGACGAGAACAGGAAGCGGTCGAGCTTGATGCCGCCGAGCTCCTCGTCCCAGGTGTACTTGTTCCGCGATCCCTTCGGGATCTCGACCAGGCAGTGGACGGGCTCGCTGGTCATCGGCCGCGCGAGCATACCCACCGGGGAGGGAGGGGAGATGATCAAGGAGCTCCGCGAGTTCCTTCTGCGCGGCAACGTCGTGGACCTCGCCGTGGCGGTGATCCTCGGCGCGGCGTTCGGCGCGGTTATCACGTCGTTCGTCGAGGACCTGCTGACGCCGCTGCTCGCGGCTGTCGGCGGCGAGCCCAACTTCGACCAGCTCGCGTTCACGATCAACGACTCGCGCTTCCGCTACGGCGAGTTCATCAACGCCGTGCTCTCGTTCGTGATCATCGGCGCCGCGGTCTTCTTCCTCGTCGTCAAGCCGGTGAACACGCTGATGGCGCGGCGCAAGGCCGGCGAGGAGCCGGAGCCCGAGGCCGTGCCGGAGGACGTCGTGCTGCTCGGCGAGATCCGCGACCTGCTGAAGGCGCGGCCCTAGGGCACCTGGCCGTCGCGGCCGACGTACCCACCCGCGCCGCCGACGCAGAAGTACATGGCGTCGTCGGTGTCCGAGGTGTTGCGCAGCGAGCGGACCGTGGGAGCGTCGACACGGGCCAGGCCGCCCGGCCCGAGCGTGTGCTTCGAGCCGTCGAGCTCGATCTCGATCTCGCCCCTGAGGACGAGGTAGAGCTCCTGCTGGCGCTCGTGGAAGTGGCGGCGGCTCGTGTAGCCGGGCGGGAGCACGACGGCGTTGACGCCGAACTCGGTGACGCCGAGCGGCGCGCGCACCTTGCGGAAGCCGGGGCCTTCGCCGAGGTCGTCGATCGACCCCACCGTCCAGCCCTGACCATTTATCGGCTCCTTTGGCATCGGCCGCCATACTAGTCCCGGTGCCGGGTCCGACGGGAACCCTCGAGGAGCTGCTGCGGCCGCTGAAGGCCGAACCTGAGCGGTCCGCGGTCCTGCTCGACGTCGACGGCGTGCTGGCTCCGATCGTCCAGCACCCCGACGACGCGCACATGCCGGAGAGCACCCGCCGGCCGCTGATCGAGGTCGCGCGCCGCTACGGCGTCGTAGCCTGCGTGTCGGGCCGGCGCGCCTCCGACGCCCGCCGGATCGTGTCGCTCGGCTCGATCGCCTACCTCGGCTCGCACGGGTCGGAGGTCCTGATGCCGGGCGCGATCACCCCGCAGCTCGACCGCGAGCTGCAGGCGTGGACGCGGCGCGTCCAGAACTTCGCCCAGGACGCGTTCACCGAGGACCTGCGCAAGCTCCGCGTGCGGCTCGAGGACAAGGAGGCGATCGCCGCCCTGCACTGGCGCGGCGTGCCCGACGAGGAGGAGGCGCAGGCGGCGATCGAGGAGGTTGCGGCCGCGGCCGAGAAGGCCGGGTTCACCGCCCACTGGGGGCGCAAGGTGCTCGAGATCCGCCCCCCGGTGCGGATCGACAAGGGCGCCGGCATCGTCAACCTGCTGCGCGACCGCGACCTCGCGGCGGCGCTCTACGTCGGCGACGACGCCACGGACATCGACGCCTTCCGCGGCCTCACCGAGCTGGTGGAGGCCGACCGGCTCGGCACGGCGGTCCGGGTCGGCGTGCGGTCGGACGAGGGCCCGTCGGCGCTGGCCCGTGAGGCGGACCTGATGGTCGACGGGACCGACGGCGTGCGCGGGCTCCTCCAGGCGCTGCTCGACTGAGCGCCGGTGCGGTTCGGCGACTTCCTCCGGGCGACGGTCCTCCTCAGCGCGGGCACGGCGACGCTGCTCGCCGCCGTGACGGTGATCGGCCTCTCGCGCGAGCCCGAGCGCACGCTACTGCTGTTCAGCGCCTTCTGGTGGTTCGGCGCGGTGCTGATCGGCGTCTGGCTCGGCCGCCGGGCCGAGACCTCGCCGCCGATCGCCCGCCTGCTGGCCACCGCGCGCAGCCAGCACACCCTGCCGGAGCTGCGCCCGGGGACGACGATCGTCAACCGGCTGTGGCCGCTGCTGCTCTACGCGATCGTGTTCTCGGTCCTCGGCGTCTTCCGCCCGCCGGTGGCCGCGGTGGCGGCGGGCGGCGCGATCATCTGGGCGCTCGCCTGGCGCCGCCAGGAGCGCGCCGTGCTGGCGATCGAGGAACGCGACGGCGTGCGCTTCTACGTCGACCGGACGTCGCCGTTCCAGCCGATCCGGCTGATCCGCACGCCGGGATTCGGCGGCGCGTTCCTACGCCAGCCGACCTAGCTCAGCGCTTCTTGCGCAGCTTCTGGAACGCCTTGAAGGTGCGCGTGTTCGCGACGTGGTCGGCGGTCAGCCAGGCGCGCCGGGCGGTCGCGATCCCGTAGCGCAGCTGGTCGAACTCGAGCACCGAGTGGGCGTCGGAGTCCACGAGGATGCGCACGCCGGCCTCGGCGGCGGCGCGGGCGTGGACGTCGTTGAGGTCGCGCCGGTCCGGCGAGCCGTTGATCTCGATCATCGTGCCGGCGCGGGCGGCCGCCTCGATCACGCGCTCCATGTCGACCTCGTAGGGCCGCCGCTTCTCGATCTTGCGGCCGGTCGGGTGCCCGAGCGCGTCGACCAGCGGGTGCTCGACCGCGGCCACCATGCGGTCGGTCATCTCCTTCCGCGGCATCCCGAACGACGTGTGGACGGATGCGATCACCCAGTCGAGCTGCTCGAGCAGATCGTCGGGGTAATCGGGCGAGCCATCCGGCAGGATGTTGGTCTCGGTCCCGATCAGCAGCTCGAAGCCGTCGAGCCGATCGTTGAGCGCGCGGATCTCCTCGATTCGGGCACGCAGGTGGTCCTCGGTCACGTGGTCGCCGAAGCCGTGGGTGGCGGAGTGGTCGGTGATGGCCAGGAACTCCAGCCCGCACTCGCGCGCGCCCTCCACCATCTCCTCGGCGGTCTGCTTGCCGTCCGACGTGGTCGTGTGGCAGTGCAGGTCGCCGCGCAGGTCGCCGAGCTCGATCAGGTCCGGCAGGCCGCCACCGCCCGGAGCCGCCGCCTCGAGCTCGCCGCGCCCCTCGCGCAGCTCGGGCGGGATCCAGTCCAGCCCGAGCGCCGCGTAGACCTCCTCCTCGGTCGGGCACCGCAGCGTCTCGCCGGTGGCGTCGTCGAGGATCCCGTACTCGGACACGTGGAGCCCGCGCCGCACCGCGGACTCGCGCAGTGCGACGTTGTGCGCCTTGGCGCCGGTGAAGTGCTGGAGCACGTTGCCGAACTGGTCGGGCTCGACGATCTTCAGGTCGACCTTCAGGCCGGAATGCGTGGTGACGCGCGCGCCCGCGTCGCCCGTCTGGGACGCGGACTCCACGATCTCCAGGTCACGCAGCGCGCCGGCCAGTGCGGCGGGGTCGGACGTGGTGGCGATGATGTCGATGTCCTTCACCGAGTCGGCCCAGCGGCGCAGCGAGCCCGCCGCCTCGACGCGGTCGGCGGACGGGTGCGCGCGCAGCGCCTCGACGATCTGGTCCGCGGTGTCGATCGCGCGCGACAGCACCACCTTGCGCGCCGGCCCGTCCTCGTCGACCTCCGCCAGCACGCGCTTGAGGTTCTCCTCGGCCTTGACCCCGAACCCGCGCAGCCCTCGCAGGCGGCCGTCCTCGATCGCGGCGCGCAGGGCGTCGAGCGAGTCGACGCCGATCTCGTCGTACAGCCGCTTCGCGCGCTTGGGCCCGAAGCCCGGGAGGTGCATGACCGAGATCAGCCCGACCGGGATCTTCGCGCGCAGCTTGACCGCCGCCGGGATGTCGCCGGTCTCGTCGAGCGCGATCACCTTCTCCTCGAGGGTCTTGCCGATCCCCGACAGCTCCGTGATGCGGCCGTTGCGGGCGAGGGTGGCCACCGACACCGAGGTGTCGCGCACGGTGCGGGCGGCGTTGCGGTAGGCGATCACGCGGTACTGGACCGCGCCGTCGAGCTCGTAGAGGTCCGCCAGCTCCTCGAAGGCGGCGGCGATCTGGGCGTTGGTGAGGTCGGCCACGGTTCCCGTAGGCTACGCGGCCGTCATTCGGGGGATCCCGCCCACGTGCCGATCACGGAAGGTATGAAGGCCGAAGAGCTCGCTCTGAATCCGTCCCCACCCACCCGGGAGGACACGCGGCGCACGCTGGCGCGCTGGAATCGCGACCCGCTGCGCGTGCTGCGGCCATGGACGCTCGGTGCGCTCGCCGTCACCGGCCTGCTGCTGGCGGCGATCTGGGGAGTCGCGACGCTGGCGACGCCGGACCCGACCGGCGCGTCCTTCGCGGGCGTCTCGTACCCCGCCCAGTTCAGCGACTTCACGTTCGTGCTCTACCGCAACGGCCTCGTCCTCGCGCTGCACGCGCTCGCCTGCGTGGCGGGCTTCATGGCCGGATCCTCGCTGCCGACGGCCGCCACCGGCTACAGCGGCCTGTGGCGCAAGGTGCACGACCGCGCCGGGCCGCTGGCGATCGCCTTCGTGGTGGCCGCCACGCTGTTCTCGCTGTCGACTCAGGCGTACGCGCTCGGGCACCTGGCCGCCGACCTGTCGGCCGACCTCGGGCTCTCGCCGCTGGTGCTCCTGCTCGGCCTGCTTCCGCACGCGGTGCCGGAGCTCACGGCGCTGTTCCTGCCGCTCGCGGCGTGGACGCTCGCCTCGCGCCGCGGGGCGTGGGAGGAGCTGCTCGCCGCGACGTTCGTTACCGTCGCCGTGGCGGTGCCGGTGCTGGTCGTCGCGGCCGCCGTCGAGACGTGGGTCACGCCGGACCTGCTCGCTATACTTTCTGAAGCGACTGCACCCTGAGAGGAGCCCTGAACCAGATGGCCGGCAGCATCACCGACGTCACCGATACCACCTTCCAGGCCGAGGTGCTCGAGTCCGACACCCCCGTGCTCGTGGACTTCTGGGCCCCGTGGTGCGGGCCGTGCCGCGTCGTGTCGCCGATCCTCGAGGAGATCAACGACGACCGCGAGGACGTCGTCGTCAAGAAGGTCAACATCGACGAGAACATGCAGACTGCGGCGAGCTACGGCATCCTCGCGATCCCCACGATGATCCTCTTCCGCAACGGCTCCGAGGCCACCCGCATCCAGGGCGCGATGCCGCGCAAGCGGATCGAGGCCCAGCTCGAGCCCGCGCTCGCGTAGTCAGGCCCGGCGCACGCCGATGTGCAGCGGGCGGCCCTTGACGGTCGCCTGTTCGCCCGCGGCGCCGTCGTAGCCGACCGCAACGGCGAGCGTCTCGCCGGCCAGGTACTCCTCGAACGCGCGCGCGGCCGCGAGCAGTTCCTCGTCGCCGCTGAGCGTGAGCTCGATCCGGTCGGCGACCTCGAGCCCGGCGGTCTTGCGCGCGTTCTGGACCGCGTGGACGACCTCGCGCGCGAGGCCCTCGCGGACGAGGTCGTCGTCGAGCTCGAGCTCGAGCGCCACCGCGTGCGAGCCCTCGCGCTCGAGCTGGTAGCCCTCGAGCGGCTGCATGGCGAGCAGGAGGTCGTCGGCCCCCAGCTCGTGATCGTGGCCGTCGACGGTGATACCGACGCGGCGGTCGTCGCGCAGCGCGTCGGCGACATGGCCGGGGTCGAGCGCGGCGACGGCGGCGGCGACCTGCGGCATGTGCTTGCCGAACCGCGGGCCGAGCGCCCGGTAGTTCGGCTTGACCTCGTAGGAGCCCAGCTCGTCCGCCTGCGAGACGAAGCGCAGCTCCTTCACGTTGAGCTCGGCCTTCGCGATCACCTGCAGCCCCTCGATCGCGCTTCGCTCGGCGCCGGCGGCGACCACCACGGCGGCGCGCAGCGGCTGGCGCACGCCGAGCTTGGCCTGCCCGCGGGCGGCCAGTCCGAGCCGCACGGTCTCGCGCACGACGCCCATCGCCACCTCGAGCTCGGGGTCGCGGGCGCCCGCCTCCGGGAAGTAGCACAGGTGGACGCTCGGCTCGGTGCCGTCGAGGTTGTCGTAGATCTCGTCGGCGATGAAGGGGCAGAACGGCGCGAGCAGCTTCGCGACCGTCACGAGGCACGTGTGCAGCGTGCCGAAGGCGGCCGGGTCGCCGTCCCAGAAGCGCTGGCGCGACCGCCGCACGTACCAGTTCGACAGCTCGTCGACGAACGCGGCGATCGCATGGCCGGCGCGCGTGGCGTCGTAAGCGTCGAGCCGCTCGCGCACGAACTCGGTCGTGGCGTGCAGGCGCGAGAGCGCCCAGCGGTCGAGGTCGTTGGCCGGGCCGGCGTGCTCGCGCACGTCGTTGACGTTCGCGTACAACACGTGGAACCCGTACGTGTTCCAGAGCTGGAGCAGGAACTGGCGCAGCGAGTCGCCGACCATGTCGACGGAGAACACGTAGCCGTCCCACGGGTGCTTGGAGGTGAAGAAGTACCAGCGGAAGGCGTCCGCGCCGTGCTTGTCGATCACGTCCCACGGCACGACGACGTTGCCGAGCGACTTGGACATCTTGCGGCCGTGCTCGTCGGCGAGGAGGCCGAGGCAGAGGCACGTCCGGTACGGCGAGCGGTCGAACAGCAGCGTCGAGATCGCCAGCAGCGAGTAGAACCAGCCGCGCGTCTGGTCGATCGCCTCGCAGATGTAGTCGGCCGGAAAGCGCTCCTCGAAGTGCGCTTCATTCTCGTGCGGCGCGTGCCACTGCGCGAACGGCATCGACCCGGAGTCGAACCAGACGTCGATCACCTCGGGCACTCGGCGCAGCGGCTCGCCGCCGGTCGGGGACGGGATCTCGATCTCGTCGACGAACGGCCTGTGCGGGTCGCCGACCCGGACGCCGCTGCGCTGCTCGAGCTCGTCGAACGAGCCGATGCACACCGTCTCGCCGGCCTCGTTGCGCCACACCGGCAGCGGGGTGCCCCAGTAGCGCTCGCGCGAGATCGCCCAGTCGACGTTGTTCTCCAGCCACTTGCCGAAGCGGCCGTGCTTGATGTGCTCCGGGTGCCAGTCGATCATCTCGTTGGCGGCCAGCAGGCGGTCGCGCAGCGACGACGTGCGGATGTACCACGAGGGCTTCGCGTAGTAGAGCAGCGGCGTCCCGCAGCGCCAGCAGTGCGGGTAGGAGTGCAGGTAGGACTCCGACTTCAGCAGCCGCCCGCGTGCGCGCAGGTCCTCGACGATGCCCGGGTCGGCGTCCTTGACCCAGCGGCCCGCGAACTGGCCCATCCGCTCCTCGAACGTGCCGTTGAGCTTGACCGGGTTGATGACCGGGATCCCCTGCTCGAGGCCGATCTGGAAGTCGTCCTCGCCGAACGAGATCGACGTGTGCACGACGCCGGTGCCGTCCTCGGCGCTGACGAAGTCGGCCGGCACGACGGTGTGGCCCTTGGGCCCGAACTCCTCGGTCGCGATGAACGTGAACGGCGGCTCGTAGCGGGCGCCGAGCATGTCGCGGCCGTGGAAGCGGTCGGTGACCGCGACGCCCTCGCCGAGCACGGCCTCGGCGCGCGCCTCGGCGATGACGTGGCCGTCCTCGGTGCGGACGTAGGCGAGCTCAGGCGACACCGCGAGCGCGGCGTTGGAGAGCAGCGTCCACGGCGTGGTCGTCCAGGCCAGGATCTTGTCGCCCTCGCGCAGCGCTCCGGCGCCGTCGACGACCGGGAACGTGACGTAGACGCTCGGGTCCTCGACGTCGCGGTAGCCCTCGGAGACCTCGTGCGACGACAGCGCGGTGCCGCAGCG
>JBKOYW010000043.1:0-6321 GCA_046744275.1 Actinomycetota bacterium | reverse complement strand
CGCCCACACCGCGCGGTACTGGCGCCAGCGCACGCGCGTGCCCTCCTGCGCCGAGGTCCGACACAGCGCCTGCGCGCGGCCGTCCCAGGGCGCGACGAGACGGCCGGCGACGCGGTCGGGCGCGGACGGCGTCGGCTGGATGACGCCCGCGCGCGCGAGGTGGCCGACGATCGCGCGCACAACCTCCTCCTCGCCGGTCACCGGCACGAGATGGTCGACCGCCAGGTCGAACCGCCCGGCGGCCGCTCCACCGGCCGGCGCTTCGGCGGTGGACACGATGCGCCGCGCGACGGCGTTCAGCGCCTCGTCGCCGACCGTCGAGCGCTCGATGAAGAAGACGTGCAGGCCCTTGTCCTTGCCCGTGGCGTACAGCAGGCAGCGGGCCGGCCTCCCGTCGCGGCCCGCGCGGCCCGCCTCCTGGTAGTACGCCTCGACCGAGCTCGGCACGCTCTCGTGGCAGACCGTCCGAACGTCGGCCTTATCGACGCCCATCCCGAACGCGTTGGTGGCGACCACGACCGGGACCTCGCCGGCCATGAACCGCCGTTGCGCCTCGGCGCGGGCGTCGCGTGGCAGACCGGCGTGGTAGGCGATGACGTCGACGCCGAGCTCGGAACCGAGCCGCGCCGCGAGCCGCTCGCAGTCCGCCCGCGTGCCGGCGTAGACGATGCCGGGGAGCGCGCCCGGCTCCCCGAGCGCCGCCGCGATCCCGCGGTGGACGGCCTGCTTGTTCGCGCACCGCACGACCGCGAACGAGAGGTTCGGGCGGTCGAACCCGGTGGCCACGCGCACGGGGTCGCGCAGCCCGAGCCGCGCGACGATGTCCGCCGCCACCTGCGGCGTGGCCGTCGCGGTCGAGGCGAGGATCGCGCGCGCGCCGAGCCAGCGCGCAGCGTCCGCCAGCCGGAAGTAGTCGGGCCGGAAGTCGTGCCCCCACTGGGAGACGCAGTGCGCCTCGTCGACCACGAAGAGGCCGATCCGGGCGCGGCGGATGCGCTCCAGGAATCCGGGCGAGGAGAACCGCTCGGGCGCGACGTACAGCAGCCGCAGCTCGCCCGCTGCGGCCCGCTCGACCACGCGCCGGTTGGCCGCCGCATCCTTCTGCGCATTGACCAGCCCGACGTAGCCAGGCGCCACCCGCTCGAGCGCGTCCACCTGGTCCTGCATCAGCGACACGAGCGGGGAGACCACGATTGTCAGATCCGCCCGCATGAGCGCCGGGAGCTGGTAGCAGAGCGACTTGCCCGAGCCGGTCGGCATGACCACCAGCACGTCCCGGCCGGCGACGGCCGCCTCGACCGCCTCGCGCTGGCCGGGCCGGAACCCCGGGAAGCCGAACAGCTCGCCCAGCGCCCCCTCGGGATCGCGCGAGCGCGCGACCGGCTCGGGCGGCGGCGGCCCGAGCCCCGGCAGCGTGACGTTCTCGATGGCGACCGACATGGACGGGCGACCATACCGCCGGGTCCGGAGGGCAAACCCGGATTGGAACGAAGTTGTTACACCCGGACCAGGGGAAGCTCGAAGGCGTCCTTGCGCTGCGCCGCCGCCGTGCCGGCCAGCGGGTACTCGCCCGAGAAGCACGCGTCGCAGTGGGTCTCCCGCGTGCTGCGGATCGCCTCGTAGACGCCCGCGAGCGACAGGTAGGCGAGTGAGTCGCAACCGAGCTCGGCTGCGATCTCCTCGACCGTCCGGCCGTGGGCGATCATCTCCTCGCGCGTCGACATGTCGATCCCGTAGTGGCAGGGATGCCGGATCGGCGGCGCGCTGATCCGCATGTGCACCTCCGAGGCGCCCGCGTCGCGCAGCATCGCCACGATCTGGCGGGTCGTGTTGCCGCGCACGATCGAGTCGTCGACCACCACGATCCGCTTGCCGCCCACCACGTCCGGCAGCGGGTTGAACTTCATCCGCAGGCCGTGCTTGCGCAGCTCCTGCCCCGGCTGGATGAACGTGCGCGCGACGTAGCGGTTCTTGATCAGTCCGTCGTCCTGCGGCAGCCCGCTCGCCCGCGCGAAGCCGCGCGCGGCCGGGTTCCCCGAGTCGGGAACCGGGATGACCAGATCAGCGGAAACCGGGGCCTCGCTCGCGAGGATCTCACCCATCCGCCCGCGCGCGACCTGCAGCACCTGGCCGCCGAGCCGCGAGTCCGGCCGCGCGAAGTAGATGTGCTCGAACACGCACAGGGCGGGACGCTCGCCGGCCACTCCCATCCGCGTCTGCAGGCCGTCCGGCGTCAGCGACACGATCTCGCCCGGCTGCACGTCGCGCAGGAACGTGCCGCCGATGATGTCGAACGCGCAGGTCTCCGAGGCGACGCAGTAGCGGTCGCCCAGCATGCCCAGCGAGAGCGGGCGCAGACCGGCCGGATCGCGGAACGCGACCACGCGATCCTTGGTCATCACGACCGTCGAGTACGCGCCCTCGATCCGCCGCATCACGTCCTCGAGCGCGTCCTCGATCGAGTCCGCCTCGTGAGTCGATAGAAGCGCCGCGATGATCTCCGAGTCCGACGTCGAGCGGAACGCGACGCCGCGCTCGCGCAGGCCCGCGTGCAGGTCGACCGCGTTGATCAGGTTGCCGTTGTGGGCGAGCGCGACCTCACGGCGATCCGCACGCCAGACGGGCTGCGAGTTCTCCCATGACGAAGCGCCGGTCGTGGAGTAGCGCACATGACCGACCGCCATCTCGCCCTGCAGCGCCCGCAGCCGCTGCTCGTCGAAAACCTGGTTGACGAGCCCCTGGTCGCGCATCGCCATGATGTGACCGCCCTGCGCGGTCGCGATGCCGGCGGACTCTTGGCCGCGGTGCTGGAGCGCGTACAGCGCGAAGTACGCGAGGCGGGCGACGTCGCGCTCCGGGGCGCATACGCCGAAGACGCCGCACTCGTCGCGCGGTCCGTCGCGGAGGTCGGTGAGGACTGAGGACAAGGCGAACGACCCGGGTTCGCAGCCTAGCAACGGCCCCGGCGCTCTCCGCCCGGGTACCCTCCCAGGCCAAGCGTTCCCAGGAGAGATACATGGCCGTCAGCGCCCCCGTCCAGATCGACCGTCAACGGATCAAGGAGCTCATCGAGCGCGAGGAGAAGGCGCTCAACGAGGCCACGCAGAAGTCCGCCGAGATGTACCGCCGGGCGCACGAAGTGCTCTCGGGCGGCGTCGCCTCCTCGTACCAGCTTCGCGACCCGTGGCCGATCTACCTCGAGCGCGGCGAGGGCCCGCGGGTCTGGGACGTCGACGGCAACGAGATGTACGACTTCCACAACGGCTTCGGCTCGATGGTCCAGGGCCACGCCCATCCCGCGATCGGCAAGGCGATCCAGGACCGCTACTCGAAGGGCACGCACTTCGCCGCCCCGACCGAGGACGCGATCGTGGTCGCCGAGGAGCTCCAGCGGCGCTGGGGACTGC
Source organism: Actinomycetota bacterium (assembly GCA_046744275.1). Taxonomy (GTDB): domain Bacteria; phylum Actinomycetota; class Thermoleophilia; order Solirubrobacterales; family Solirubrobacteraceae; genus DASSUW01. The sequence continues at coordinate 2,914 of JBKOYW010000043.1, read as the reverse complement.
CGCGCTGGCGGTACACGAACTCGGGCTCAGAGTCGACGATGGACGCGATCCGGATCGCGCGCGCGTACACGAAACGCGACACCGTGATGAAGATCTTCGGCTCCTACCACGGCCATCACGACACGGTGATGGTCTCGATCGGGGTCGAGTACGACAAGATCGGCGACCGGGACAACCTCGCGTCGCTGCCCTACGGCGCCGGCATCCCGCAGGCGACCGTCGACAACACCGTCCCCGTCCCGTTCAACGACGCGCCCGCGATGGAGCGCCGGATCGAGCGCCTCGCCGACGAGGACCGCCTGCCCGCCGTCGTGATCATGGAGCCGGCGATGATGAACCTCGGGGTCGTGCTCCCGCAGCCCGGCTACCTCGAGGCCGTCCGCGACATCACCCGCCGCCACGGGATCGTGCTGATCTTCGACGAGGTCAAGACCGGCCTCGCGATCGCGGCCGGCGGCGCGACCGAGAAGTGGGACGTCAAGCCCGACATGGTCACGCTCGCGAAGGCGCTCGGCGGCGGCGTGCCGACGGGCGCGATCGGCGGCACCGAGGAGGTCATGTCGGTCGTCGAGGACGGCTCGGTCTACCAGGTCGGCACCTACAACGGGAACCCGCTCGGCATGGCCGCGACGCGCGCGAACCTGCTCGAGGTCCTCACGCCCGACGCCTACAAGCACCTCGACCACCTCAACGAGCGCATCCTCCAGGGCTGCCAGGCCGTGATCGACAAGCACAACCTGCCCGGCTACTCGGTCGGCGTCGGCTCCAAGGGCTGCGTCACGTTCTCGCCGGTCGAGATCGTCGACTACGAGACGTTCAAGGCCAATCAGGACGCCGACATGGCCGACCTGGCCTGGCTGTTCAACATGAACCGCGGCATCTTCATGACCCCCGGCCGCGAGGAGGAGTGGACGCTCTCGGTCACCCATGACGACGCGTCGGTCGACACGTACGTCCAGGTGTTCGAGGCGATGGCGGACGAGCTGCTGGCCTAGTTGGCAGCGGTGACGGCCGCCTCCTCGAGGCGGCCGTCCTCGTGCAGCAGGTGCGCGTCGTCGCCGATGCAGACGACGCGCACGGCGGTCGACCCGGTCGCGCGCGCGGCGATCAGCACCGCCGCGATCCGGTGCACGTCCCGGACGAGGCCGATCCGGAACAGCGAGCGCGTTTCGTTCGCCACCCGCCCGTCGCCGGCCCGCAGGACGACGCGCAGCTCGTCGTCGACCGACTTGGCCGCCATCGCGATCGAGATGTTCGCGAGATCGTCGTCGGTCACCGCGGCGAGCGCGCAGGCGCTCTTGAGCGAGAGCCGCCGCAAGAGCGACGGGTCGGCACCGCGGCCGATCACGACCGGGAACCCGAGCTCGCGCGCGAGGCCGACGTGCTCGCCGCCCTCGCGATCGTCGACGGCGACCACGCCGACCCCGCAGCGCCGCAGCAGGAGGCACAGCCGCACCCCGACCTGGCCGAGGCCGATGACCACGACATGGTCGCGCCGCGGCACCGCGCGGCGGCCGAACAGCCCGGTCAGCCGGCGGTCGATCAGCCGGTTGACGAGGCCGGCAGTGAACGACGCCTCGAGGACCAGTGTCACCAGCATCGAGACGGTGAGGAACGCCTTGAGCCCCTTCGGCCCGTCCGCGACCTCGTCGTTGGGGTCGACGGTCACGAGGGTCTTGGCGGAGCCGTAGGCGGCGTCGACCACGCCCTGCCCGAGCACCGCCATGCAGGCGATCGTCTCCAGCAGGAGGACGACCACGAGCCCGAGCGCGCCCCAGAGCAGCAGCACGGCGCTCTTGTCATAGGGCCTGAACAGCGCGTGCGCGAGCGCCGCCGCGCGGCGGCGGCTCGGGACTTCAATCGGCACCTCGCCGATGCCGTCGCCGTCCTCACGGACGCCCACCGGCGGGTCCGCGTCCTCCCGGACGGCGATCAGGTCGTCGCCCAGGCATGGCCCGGCCAGGGACGGAGCGACGATGTCGGCCATCGACGTGACCTCGCAGTCGTCGAGCTCGCGGTCGACCTGGCCCGCCATCGTCGGGTCGAAGATCGTGACCAGCATCGGGACGTCCTCGTCGACGTGGCGAACCATCAGCGCGATCCGGAGCACGACGGTGTCGTCGCGCGACACGATGACCACCTTGTCGATCCCGTCGCCCTCGAGGGCATGGCGGACCTCGCGCTCCTCGGGCGACTTCATCCGGTACACGTCGGCACCGGCCGCGTCGAGCGCCTGGCGCGTCTCCTCCGCGAGGTCGCCCTCCCCGATCAGCAGAACCGATGCCACCGATGCCCGCCTACCCTCGGAACGGGTATGAGACGCGCCATGCGGCGGATCGCGGCCCCGGGCCTGCTCGTCGAGCGGGATCGAGGCTGCCTGGCGGCCCGCCGCGACGGCCGGTCGCCACGGGTGGTGGCGGTCAGGCCGGCGGGGTGAACAAGCCCGCGGCGCGTGGGCGGCCGGTGCCCACATGTGCCCTCTGACGGAACAACTGTTCCGCCGGACGTCACGCCTGGCATGTGACGACCGAAGGAGGACGACACATGGGCACTCCGTCTGCGCCGGCCGAACTCAGCGGCGAACTGATCCACCCTCACGACGCGGGTTACGACCGCGCGCGGGCCGTGTACAACGGGATGATCGACCGCCGGCCGGCGCTGATCGCCCGCTGTGCGGGAGCCGACGACGTCCAGCGGACGATCTGTTTCGCGCGCGACAGCGACCTGCCGCTCGCCGTGCGCGGCGGCGGGCACAGCGCACCAGGCCTCGGCGTGGTCGACGCCGGGCCTGCAGTGGTACTGGCGCCACGACTTCGTGCGCGAGCTCCCGGACGAGGCGATCGAGAAGCACGCCGCGTTCGGCAAGGCACTGCCCACGATGCTCTCGACGATGCATCTGTACCCGGTCGACGGG
>JBKOYW010000332.1:0-12463 GCA_046744275.1 Actinomycetota bacterium | reverse complement strand
ATGGCCACTCCCGAGGTGGCGGCGGCGTGCGACCTCCCCGGCCCGCGAGCGCCGGCCGAGCTGTGGCGGCTCGCGGTCGAGTGGCGCGTCAAGCCGCGCCGCGTGACCGGCGGCGAGCTGTGGGAGGCCGCGTAGGGCTACGGGTTGATCGACCGGCCGGACCACGTCCGCCAGTCCGAGCCCTCGTCCTTCTTGTCGCCCTCGTCCTTCTTCTCGCCCTCGCTCTCGCCCTTCGTCTCATCCTCGCCCTGCGCCGGGGCGGGCGGCTCGAACTCGGTCGTCTTCTCCTCGTCTGCGGGCGGCTCGAACGGCGCCGGCTCGTCGGAGCGCTCCGGGACCGGCGGGGTCCAGCCCGTGCCCTCCTGCGCTTCGGTGGGCGGCTCGGCGGGCGTCGGCTCGTCGGCCGGGCGGACGGGCTCGACCCGCTCGCCGGCCAGCGGGTTGGCGGCCTGCTCGATCGCGTCGTCGATCTGGCGTTCGCTGTCCGATATGCCCGGCGCGGTCGGCTGGGCGGCCTGTTCGAGGTCGAGCTCGGCCTGCTCCTGGCCCTCGGCTTCGCCCTCGCCGGCCTCGGCGAGCGGCCGCTCGGCCTCGGTGGCGGGCTGGTCGGCCGGCCCGGCGTAGTCGCTCACGACGCCGCCGATGTTGGCCGCCTCCATCGCCGCGGCGGCCTCCTCGGCTTCCTCGTCGATCGGCTGCGGTTCCTGCGGCTCGGGGGCCGGCACCGGGGTCGCCGTGTTGGCCACCGGGCCCGGCGCGTCGTAGTTGGACGGGCCGGGCGGCGCGGGCGGCGCCGGGGGCTCGTACGTCTGGCCGAGGCCGGGCAGGAGCCCGGCGACCTTGTCGCGCTTGAGGAAGATGCCTGCGGCGATGGCGGCGGCTCCCAGGAGGAGCAACTTTCGGGCCATGGTCAGCTCCTGGTCTCGAGTCGAAGTCTCTTAACCAGGGACCGTACCCGTCCGGCGCGGGCCTGCGAACCCTGAGGTGCGATCACGCCGGGGCCGGGGCCCCGACGTGGCGCTCAGGCGTCGTGCTCGGTGGGCACCGGCAGGTCTGCCGGGGCGTCGGCGGCGGCGCGGTTCTCCTCGCGCACCGCGTTCCAGATCTCCTCGCGGTAGACCGGGACCGACCGGGGCGCCTGGATGCCGACGCGGACCGAGTTCCCGACGATCTCCATCACGTGGACGACGATCTCGTCGCCGAGCATGATCTTCTCGCCGGGACGGCGGGTGATGATGAGCATGAAGATTCCTCCTTGGAAAGCTTCGAGTGAGTGGGTTGTCGTACGGCGTGGGGCGCCGCGTGGCGGCCGCTAGGCGGCCGCCGACTCGGATGCGACCTCGGGGAACAGCGCGGCGCGCACGGGGGCGTGCGACGTCTCGTTGATCACCTGATGGCCACGGCCTCCGGAGATGACGATCGGCGCGCGGAGGTTCGCGCTGAAGTCCGACAGCTCGGTTCCGGCGCGCACGGTCACGTAGACGCGGGTGTCGTCGCCGGCGTCGACGCGCTCGGTGTCCTCGTCGGACAGCTCGACCTCGTAGTCGGCGAAGAACGCCCACGGGGTCGTGACGGGCAGGGCGAGCGACGGGTCGTCGATCGAGTGCAGCCACTGGAACGGACCGTCGGTGATCTCGCCGACGATGGTCCAGCGGCGGCTCTCGAGGCCGATCAGGCCCGTGGGGAACTCGATGATCGCGCCGGCCTCGATCTCGAGGGTGCCGAAGCGCGAGCTCTCGACGGTCAGGGTGGACATTGCTGGGTTGCTCCTTGGGGTTCCGAGGGACGTTGGGACGGATGGGTGCGCCAGATCAGCGCAGGAAGTCCATGAGGGAGGACTGGACGATGCTGGCCCCCGCGCGGAGGGCGGCCTGGTAGGCGGCGGTCTGGGAGTTGAGGGAGATCAGCGTCTCGGCGATGTCTGCGTCCTCGACCGACGAGAGCTGCTTCACGGTCGACTCCTCGACCTCGCCGAGCCGCGTCAACGCGGCCTCGAGGCGGTTGGTACGCGCGCCGTTGGCGGCGCGCACCTCGAGCAGGGCGTCGTAGTTGGTGTCGAGCCGCTGGAGGTCGGTGCCGCGCAGCGAGGCGCCGTCGCCGGCCCGGAGGTGGTCGACGGCGTCGCGCAGGACGTGCAGCAGCTTGCCGTCGGCGGCGGCCTGGCCGCGGCCGAGCGTCTCGTGGCCGACGGTGTTGATGGTCATCGTGACGCCGGGCCCGATCTCGCGGACGATGCCCGGCACGGCCGGGTTGAAGCCGCCGTCGTCACCGTGGTAGGTGTCGTCGGCGCCGGGGTCGTACGGGCGGGTCGAGGTCTCGCCGCCCGAGAAGAGGTAGCTGCCGCGGTACGTGGCGCTGGCGTTCTGCTTGATCGCCTCGATCATCTGCTCGAGCTCGGCGGCGATCGAGTCGCGCGACGTCTGGTCGGTCGAGTCGCTGCCGGCCTGCACGAGCAGCGTGCGCGCGCCGCGTACGGTCTCCGTGATCCGGTCGAGCGCCTGCTCGGTCGCGTCCTGCCAGCCCATCGCGTCCTCGACGTTGCGCTGGTACTGCTTCGTGGCGTTGAGGTTCTGGCGCAGCGCCATCGCGCGCGATGCGTTGAACGGGTCGTCGGACGGGCGGCTGATCTCCTTGTTGGAGGCCGCCTTCATCTGCGTGCGCGTGAGCTTCGCGGAGATCGAGTTGAGATCCGCGAGCACGTTGCGCTGGACCATCGAGGTGGTGATGCGCGTGGCCATTACAGACCCACCCTTCCGGTCCGGTTGATGAGGACGTCGAGCATCTCGTCCATCGTGCTCATGGCGCGGGCCGAGGCCTGGTAGGAGCGCTGGAAGCGCACGAGGTTGGACATCTCCTCGTCCATCGAGACGCCGGACACGCTCTGGCGGCGGTTCTCGACGGCGTCGGTGAGGACCTGCGCGTTGGCCTCCTGGCGGACGGCCTCGCGCACGTGCGAGCCGACCTGGGCGACGAACGCGCGGTACGCGCCGTCGACGGAGGCGTTGTCGCGCAGTGCCGCGACGGCCTGCGCGATGTCCCGCGAGCCCGAGCCGGCGGAGCCGGCGACGACGAGGTCGGGGTCGGCCTGCAGCGCCGGGTCGACGCGGAGCGTGGCGGCGGCGGGGCCGGGGCCGGTCGCGAAGAAGGTCGCGCCATACGCGGTGTTGACCGCGCTGGCCAGCGAGGAGGCCACCGCGTCGATCGACGCGAGGTAGCCGTCGAGCGTGCCGCCGGGCTTCGACGCCTCGAGCAGACCGCCGAGGCGGCCGCCGGGCGACCAGGCGTCGCCGGCCGGCGGGCCGGCCCAGCTGGACGCGACGCCGGTGACGACCGGATAGGTGGTGCCGGCCGAGACCTTGTCGACGAAGCTGACGTTGAGCGTGCCGTCGGCCTGCTCCTCGACCGAGATCTGGCCGAACTCGGACAGGTCGTCGAGCAGCTGGTCGCGCCGGTCGAGCAGGTCGTTGGGCAGGTCGCCGGACGTGATGAAGCGGCGGATCGTGTCGTTGAGCTCGGCGATGTCGCGCGCGATCTGGGCGACCTCGCCGCCGGGGTCGCCGGGGCCCGCGGGCCGGGCGAGGTCGACGTACTCGGCGTAGGACTGGCTCTGGACGAGCGCGATCTGGTCGCGCACGGTCTTGAACGCGTCGGCGAGGCCGTTGCCCTGCTCGACCAGCGCCTGCTTGGCGGCAGCCGGGTCGGCGTTGGCGTTGGCAAGGTTCGCCCACGCGTCCCAGAAGCGGGACAGCTGCTCGTTGATGCCGTTCTCGCCCGGCTCGGCGAGCGCGAGCTCTGCGCGGTCGAGCGACCCGGCGCGGGCGGCCCACTCGCCGAGGTTCGTGTTCTGCCCGCGGAACTGGAGGTCGACGAACCCGTCGCGGATGCGGCGGTACTGCTGCACGTCGACGCCGGAGCCGAGGTGGGCGCCGGAGCCGCCGGCGATGCCGCCGGCCGGGATCTCGAGCGCGGGCGAGGCGACGAGCGTCGCCTCCTGGCGCGAGTAGCCCTTGGTCGACGCATTGGCGATGTTGTGGCCGGCCGTGTCGAGCAGCCGCTGCTGCGCGAGCAGGCCGCGCAGCGAGGTCTGGAGCCCGTAGAAGGACGAGATCGACATCGCTCAGGCCTGGAGATCGAGGGCGCGGTGGAGGGGCGGTGCCGAGCCGGCCGGGGCGCCGCCGGCGCCGGCCGGGCGGCCGTAGCCGGGCTCGGTCTCCTGGCCCACGAGGCGGGTCAGGTGGGCAAGGAAGGACAGCTCCTGCCGCATGAGCGCGCGGTTGATGCCGTGCTCGCGGGCGATCTCGGCCAGTAGCCCGCGCAGCTCGCCGGAGCGCTCGCGCGCGGTGGTGGCGGCGCCCGGTGTCACGAGCGCGCACAGGCGCTCGAGGGTCACCTGGGCGGCGGGGACGCCGAGCGCGGCGCCGGCGCGCTGGAGCAGTGCGGCGCGGTCCTGCTCGAGCGTGCCGCGGCGGCCCATCTCGGTCTGCACGTCGGCCAGGCGGGCCAGGACGGCGTCGACGTCGCGGGCGCGGATCGCCTTGCCCTGCTCGAGCACGAGGCCGAGCAGCTTGCGAGCCGACGCGATCTGGCTGTCGAGGTGCACGAGCAGCTCGGCTTCGAGGATCGTGCTCACGGGATGTCCTTCCGCAGTGACGGATACAGCTGGCCGGCGAGGCCGATGCCGCCGTTCGCGATCAGCCCGCTGGTGAAGGCGTCCTGCATCGCGGCGCGCGAGCTGGGTATCTCGCCGTCGGGCAGCATCTCGCCGACCAGCTGGCCGAGCAGGATCTGCTCGAAGCCGAGCGCGGCGGTGTAGGCCTCGCGGTCGGCCTTGGAGCCTTCGCGCACCGCGGCGGGCAGCGCGCTGGTGGGCACCTGCGGCAGGCCGGAGATGCTCATCGCTTCACCTGGTTGGCGATGCCCATCATCTCGTCGGCCGTAGTGATGGCCTTCGAGGTGAGCTGGAACGCGCGCTGGGACTCGATCATCGCGACCATGGCCTCGGCCATGTCCGTGTTGGAGGACTCGAGCGCGCCCTGCGTGAGCGTCGTCCCCTGCGGCGCGGCGATCGCCGCGCCGGACGCGGCGGTGGTGATGAACGCGTTGTCTCCGGCGGAGAGCAGACCCTGGGCGGAGCGGACCGTGACGACGTCGAGCTTGCCGATCCGGTTGCCGTTGGCGAGCACGGTGCCGTCGCCGGCGATCGAGATGTCGTCCTCGGCGGTGCCCTCGGGCACGGTGATGGCCGGCTGCACGTACGCGCCGGTGCTGGTCGTCAGGCGGCGGGCACCGTCGATGTGGAGGCCGCCGTCGCGCGTGAGCGCGTCGCGGCCGTCCGCAAGGCGGATGCGCAGGAAGCCCTCGCCCTGGATCGCGACGTCGAGCGGGCGGTCGGTGCGCTGCAGGACGCCCTGCGCGAAGGCGCGGCCGGCGTCGACGGCGGCGGCGCCGGAGCCGGTGCGCACGCCCTGTGCGGACGAGCGGCCCGTCTGGTCGTACACGAGGTCACGGAACCCGACGCGCTGGTGCTTGTAGCCCGTCGTGTTCGCGTTCGCCAGGTCGTTGGCGACGGCGTCCATACGCTGCTGCTGGGCTGCCATGCCGGCAGCCGCCGTGTTGAGGCCGGAAAGCATGCACCACGGTCTTCGGCCGAACGAGCGAGGACTTGAGGAGGGCGAAGCCCGCTTACGATCGCCCGGATGGCGAGCGTCGCAATCAAGGCGCCGTCCGGACGACGGCGCAGGCACTACCCGCCGAAGGCGCCGACCTTGGAGGCGGCCTGGCCGAGCGTGTCGTCGATCGCCTGGATGACCTTCTGGCCCGCCTCGAAGGCGCGCATGGAAGCGATCATGTCGACCATCGAGCGGGAGGCGTCGGCGCCCGAGCTCTCGAGCGCGCCGGAGCGGACGGTGCCGGCGGCGGCGCCCGCGGGGGTGCCGGTGACCAGCGAGTCGCCGTCCTTGCGGGGGTTCGTGAGCGCCACGACACCGAGGCGGCGCGGATCGACCTTGCCGTCGACCGCGGTGATCGCGCGGCCGGAGGCGTCCAGCACCGCATCGCCCTGGGCGGTCACGAGCCGAGCCTGGGGATCGAGGCCGAACTGGCCGTTGCGCGTGTAGCGCACGCCCTGGGCGGTCTGCACGGCGAAGAAACCCTCGCCGGTGATCGCGAAGTCGAGCGGCTCGCCGGTGTCGCGGGCCGGGCGCGGGGAGAAGTCGGTCTCGATCGTGTCGACCTGCACGGCCGTGCTCTGCCGGCCGACGGTGCCGCCGGTGGCCGAGTTGGCGAGCAGCAGGTCGCCGAACGTGCGCTGCGCCGTGCGGTCGCCCTTGTAGCCGGGCGTCGACGCATTGGCGAGGTCGTTCGCGATCTGGTCCTGCCGGATCTGCTCGGCGAGCATGCCCGACGCGGCGATGTAGAGCCCGCGGTCCATTCGGATGGGTGATCGGCCGCGAACGAGGTACCTTGACCCCATGCGCAGAGACGAGGCCGAGGCGCGCAGCGAGCAGCTCAACCGCGAGCATCCGGAACGCGCGACCCACCGCTGGTTCCCGCGCGAGGACGGATCCGGCGGCTGGACCGTCGCGCGCGTGGCCGTCGGCGCGCTGGCCAAGCCGACCGGAACTGCGCAGCCGTCGAAGGATCAGGCGCCTGACCCGGCGCCTGAGCTGCCCGGCGGCGTTCAGCCCTGGGCCGCCGGCGGCTGACGGGAGCGCGCACCGGGTGGAGCCGGTCGTCGCGATCAAGACGCTGTTGCTCCAGCAGCAGCTCCCCGATGTCCAGCTGCGCGCGGGCACGTCGGTGGTCGGCCGGGTGCTGTCGCGGGGCGAGGGACACGGCGTCCTGGTCATCGCGGGCATCCCGCTCACAGCGCAGCTGCCCGACGAGGTAGGGCGGGCCGGTGAGACCCTGCGGCTCAGCGTCAGCGATGTGACGCCCGAGCGAGTGACGCTGCACCTCGAGCAGGTGATCCCGCCGGGCGGCCAGCCCGTGTCCGAGCGCACCAGCCCCGCGCGGGTGCAGGTCGAGGATCCGCCGCGCACCGCGCGCGTCGGCGGGGAGGAGCGCTCGACGGTCGCCATCAGCTTCCACTCGGACGCGCTGGGCCGGCTCGACTTCCGGCTCGACCTGGTAGCGGGATCGCGCGTGCGCGCGTCCGTCGAGGCGCCGGCCGGACGCTCGTTCACGCTCGCCCACCGTGCGGCGGACCGGCTGCACGACAGCCTGCACGCGCGCACGGGACTCGAGGCGGAGGTCCGGGTGTCGCCGCGCCGCGATCTGCTCGACGTCTATGCCCGAGCGCGATGTCACCGCCGCGCTGCGCTACACGGGCACCGGCGCCCCGCGGGTGGTGGCCGCCGGCCGCGGGCACATCGCGGCGACGATCCTCGAGACGGCGCGCGAGGCGGGCGTGCCCGTCCACAAGGACCCGGAGCTCGCCGACGCGCTCGCCGCGCTGGCGCTCGGGGACGAGGTGCCGGAGGAGCTGTGGGCCGCCGTGGCCGAGGCGCTGGCCTGGGCCTACTCGGTCAGTGACTCGGCAATTACCCCGAACCGGTGATCAAGGGATTGGGGTCCAGGCCCGATACAGGTCCGGTCCGTCAGATCCTTCCCTTTCCGCAAGGAGCCCTCGTCCGTCATGAAGTCCGCCTCGACCACCAGCCGCCGCCGCGTCTCCGCGGACGAGGCACTCGCGCTCTGGACCGAGTACAAGCGCACGAACGACGTGCAGGTCCGCAACCGCCTCGTGATGACCTTCGCCCCGCTGGTGAAGTACATCGTCTTCAAGAAGGTCCGCGAGCTGCCCGCTCGCTGCGAGGTCGAGGACTTCATCTCGTGCGGCCTCGAGGCCCTCATCTCCTCGATCGACCGCTACGACCCGGCCAAGGGCGCCACGCTCGAGCAGTTCGCGTGGACCCGCATCCACGGCGCCGTGCTCGACGAGCTTCGCCGGCAGGACTGGGCGCCGCGCTCGCTGCGCCGCTGGGAGCGCGACATCTCCAAGGCGCGTGACCAGTTCACCGCCATCCACGGCCGCCGGCCCTCGCGCGAGGAGCTCGCCGACTCGCTGGCCATCTCGGTCGAGGACCTGCGGCGCCGCGAGGACGACATCTCCGTCTCCGACGTGACGTCGCTCAACACGCTGGTGATCTCCGACGACGAGACGACGGTCGAGCGCATCGACACGCTCGCCGCCGGCGACGAGCGGCTCGACCCCGAGCACGCGACCGCGACCGAGCAGGCCAAGGACAAGTTCCGCGTGGCCTTCGAGCGGCTCCCGAAGCGCGAGCGCGAGGTCGCCGTCCTCCTCTACGTCAAGAACCTCACGCTGCGTGAGATCGGCGACATCCTCGGCGTCTCCGAGAGCCGCGTGTGCCAGATCCACTCGCAGCTCAAGCGCACGCTGAAGCAGCAGCTGTCCGAGGACGCGCTGCTGTTCTCCGCCGTCGGATAAACGTCCAGTCGCTCAAGGCGGGCGGTGAGCGGTCGAAAACCGAGGCCAAGATGAGCTTCGAGATCGGACCCCTGCCGCCTGTCCAGCCCGGCGTCGTCCCGCGTCGCCCGGCCCCGGCCCCTGCCGTGGGCTTCGCCGCGCACCTTGAGCGCGCCAGCGCGCCGGCCGGCGACGTCGCGGTGATCTCGCTGCCGCCGTCGCCGCCGCCTGAGCTGCTCGACGAGGTCGCGGCCGCACGCGATCGCGCCGCCGAGCTGGCGGCGAACAACCGCGAGCTTCACTTCCGCAAGGACGAGGCGACCGGGCGCGTGATCGTGCAGGTGCGCGATCTGCAGGGCAACGTGATCCGCACGATCCCGCCGTCCGAGGCGCTCTCGGTCATGTCGGGCGAGCCGGTCTAGTGGCGGGCCTCGCCCTCTCCGGTCTCGCCTCCGGCGTCGACACCACGTCGATCGTCGACCAGCTGATGGCGCTCGAGCGTCAGAGCCTCACGCGGATCAAGTACCGCCAGACCGCGGTCACCGCCCAGCAGTCCGCGCTCAAGGACATCGCCTCCAAGCTGTCGGCGCTCAAGAGCGCCGCGGAGAACCTCAGCGCGGACGGGACCTGGAAGCAGACGCAGACCGCCGAGTCGTCCGACCCGACGCGCGTGGCCGTCGCCATGACCGGCGGCGCCGGCATCGGCGGCCACACGATCCAGGTCGACCGCCTCGCGTCCTCGATGCAGCGCGGCTACTCGTTCACGCCCGCCGCCGGCTCGATCCAGATCTCCTACGGCACCGGCGACCCGAAGACGATCACCGTCGACGTCGAGGCCGACGGTACGCTGCAGCAGGTCGCCGACGCGATCAATGCCAAGTCGGCCGGCCCGGTCGTCGCCGCCGTGGTCAAGAACGGCGCCGGCGAGGAGCGGCTCGTGCTGTCCTCGCGCAAGACCGGCTCGGACTCCGACTTCACCGTCACCGCCCCCGGCGTTCTCGCCGCCGACGCCGCCTACACAACGCCGGACGTCAGCAAGCTCGACGCTCTCTACTCGCTCGACGGCGGCGCCGCCGCCACGTCGAAGACGAACGTGCTCGAGAACCTGCTGCCCGGCCTGCGCGTCACGCTGAAGGGCATCACCGCGGCGCCGGCGACCGTCTCGGTCTCCGAGCCCACGCTCGACCGCGACGCCGTCAAGTCCAAGATCAAGGCGTTCGTGGACGCCTACAACGCCGTCGTCGACACGACGAACGCGAAGCTGACCGAGAAGAAGGTCGCGAACCCGGCGAGCGATTTCCAGGCCGGCCTCGGCCAGCTCTACGGCGACACCGGCATGCGCGGCATGCTCGGCTCGCTGCGCCAGCAGATGACGAAGATCGTCGCGGGCGCGGGCATCAACGACCTCACCGACCTCGGCATCTCGGTCCCGAAGGCCACCGGCACGACGTCCGCGGACGCCAAGGCCGGCCGGCTCGTGCTCGACGACGCCAAGCTCACGCAGGCGCTGGAGTCCGACTGGACCGCCGTGAGCGGCTTCTTCAAGAACTTCTCCAAGGACGTCGCCACGTTCGTGAAGGCCCAGACGGGCGGCACCGGCGTCATCGACGAGCGCCTGAAGAGCTCGAACCGCAACCTGGATCGGCTCAAGGACCAGGTCGACGCGACCAACGAGCGCCTGGACGCGAAGGAGAAGCGCATGAAGGCGCAGTTCGCGGCCATGGAGTCGGCGCTCCAGAGCTCCCAGACGCAGCAGGCGTGGCTGACCGGCCAGCTGGCCGCGCTTACCCGCACGACCTCCTGATTTCCGCTCAAGCGGACGGCCGGCGCGCCGACTACCGGAGCAGCACGACCGTCCCCTTCCACGTTAGAGGTCCGCAGTGTCCGTCTACACCGCCCCGACTGCCGCCTACAAGCAGCAGAGCATCCTCACTGCCACGCCCGGTCAGCTCGTCGTCATGCTCTATGACGGCTGCCTTCGGTTCCTGCAGCAGGGCGCGCTCTCGATGCGCGACGGCAACATCGCCGAGGCCGGCTCGCGGCTGTCGCGCGCCGAGGCGATCGTCGAGGAGCTGCTCAGCACGCTCGACATGGAGAAGGGCGGCGTCATCGCCAGCCGGCTCCAGGGCATCTACGTCTTCTGCGTCCGGCACCTGATGGAGGCCCGGCTCGAGCGCGACGCCGAGAAGATCGACAAGGTCGCCGAGCTGCTGTCCGAGCTGCGCGACTCCTGGGTCCAGGTCGCCGCCACCGCCTGATCCCATGGATCCCTGGACCGCACTCCTTGCCCGCGCCACGGCCGAGCGCCAGCTCGCCGCCGAGGGTCGCTGGGAGGAGCTCGCCGAGTCCACCGCCGAGCGCGTGCGGACGGCCGCCACGCTCGGGCCCGCGCCGCTGGCCGCCAAGCTGGTCCTCGAGGCCCTCGCCGTCGTACAGGCCGAGCTGACCGCGACGCTCGCGTCCGCGCGAGCCGAGGTCGCCCGCGACATCGCCGCGCTGCCGAACGCGCGCGGCGCCGTCGCCGGCTATGCCGCCTCCCAGGCCGCTCCGAAGCGGCGCTGGGTCGACGACCAGGCCTGACGGAGGGTGCCTGCGTCGCCATCCAGGCGACGCCTTGATGGCGACGGCCGCCATCCGGGCGGCCGTAACCGGTGCTTCGCCCCTCTAAAGGTCGGCTCTTCGTGGCCGATCAACGGATTGGCTGCCTCAGGGATGGGGCCTGGAGGTCCACGGAGGGACCTAGTCACCTTCTTCCCAAGGAGACCCGTCCCAGTGCTCTTCGACACCACGCAGCTTGCCCTCGAGCGCGCCATCGAGGGCGCCGGCAAGCGCCATGAGGCGCTGGCGGCCAACCTCGCGAACGCGAACACCCCCGGCTACCAGCGGGTCGACGTGGACTTCCACGGCGCGCTCGCGTCGGCGATCGGCTCGCGTGAGGCGCTCGACTCGCTCTCCTTCTCGCCGGCGCGCGACGCGTCGGCCGGTGCCGTGCGCGCCGACGGCTCCACCGTGGACGTCGACGCCGAGTCGGCCAAGCTCGCCGCCAACGCGCTCGAGCACCAGGCCGCCGTGCAGGTCGCGCACGCCCGCATCGGGATCCTGAAGGCCGCGATGGGGACCGGCATCTGATGAGCCTGTTCGGCGGTCTCGAGATCTCCGCCTCGGCGCTCACCGCCGAGCGGCTGCGGATGGACGTGGTGGCCGAGAACCTGGCCAACGCCCAGACCACGCGCGGCGCCGACGGCCAGCCGTACCGCCGCAAGGAGGTCGTCCTCCAGGAGCGCGCGGGCTCCTTCGGCGCGTCGCTCTCCGCCGCCATGAACAAGGGCTCCGGCGGTGGCGTCGAGGTCGCCGGCATCGCCGAGGACCAGACGCCGCTCAAGCGCATCTACGACCCGGGCCACCCGGACGCCGACGCCGAGGGCTACGTGTCGATGCCGAACGTCGACACCGTCACCGAGATGGTCGACCTGATCGGCGCCCAGCGCGCCTACGAGGCCAACGTGACCGCGATGCAGGCCGCCAAGCAGATGTTCGCCCGCACGCTGGAGCTGTTGCGCTGATGCCGATCGATCCCGCCTTCGCCGTCACCGGCGCAGAGTTCCGCATCGACGGCATCCCCGGCGTCACCGAGGCCGCGCCGGCCACCGTCGGCGCCGGCTTCGGCGACATCCTCGGCAAGTCGCTCGACTCGCTTGCCACTTCCCAGCAGGAGGCGGCCGACGCGGCCCAGGCGCTGGCCACCGGCCAGGCCTCCGACCCGACCGCGGTCGTCATGGCGGTCGAGCGGGCGCAGCTCGCGATGCAGCTCGCCTCGCAGATCCGCACGAAGGCCGTCGAGGCCGCCCAGGACATCTTCCACACGCAGGTGTAAGGCTGACCCATGCCCCCGTTCGTCGAGACCTTCCGCGCACTTCCGACCCGCTCCAAGGCGATCATCGCCGTGTCCGCGGTCGCCATCGTCGGCATCGCGTTCATCATGCTGCGGATCGCGGGCGCGCCCTCGTACACGATGCTCGCGTCCGGCCTCGA